>NZ_JSYD01000043.1:0-45777 GCF_054824005.1 Brevundimonas sp. GN22
AGACGCACCTTCTCCGGTGCGCCCAGACGCTGCCATGCCTCGACCGCCCAAAGTCCGATGAGTTCGCCAAACATCTGGCTGACCATCGGAGCGGTGATGAAGTCACCACGCTCACCCAGAGCAGGACGCGTCGCGTAATATCCGTCCTTGGGGTCGTGCAGGCAGCGGGTGACATAGTCCGCAACCGTCATCGGTCCGGTCAGGATGATTTCGCGGATAAGGCGGTCTTTAAGGCTCTGTGTTGCGCCGTCGGAGGGGGAGGAGACGGTCACGTGATCAGTCCTGTAGGGCGGGGCGCTTCAGGGCGCGGGCGATCAGGATCAAGCCGACGATAATCATCGGCGTAGACAGCATCATCCCCATCGTCAGGCCAAAAGGCAGGTTCGACAGGTGGGCGTCGGGCTGACGCACATTCTCCAGCGCCGCGCGAGAGACGCCGTAACCGGCGAGGAAGATGCCCATCACGAGACCCGGACGCTTGAACGCCTTCCACTTCCAGATGGCCAGAGACATGATGATGAACAGCGCCAGACCTTCCAGACCCGCTTCATAAAGCTGGCTGGGGTGGCGCGGCGCATTGCCTGCGGGGCACTGGCCATAGATGTCCAGAATCTTCTGGTTGCAGAAGCGGATAGCCCAAGGAACGGTCGTCTCTCTGCCCCACAGTTCACCATTGATGAAGTTGGCGATCCGGCCAAAGAACAGGCCGATAGGAGCAACAGGTGCGATCACGTCCCCAAGGCTGAGCGCGGGGATTTTCTTGACGACGGCGAAAAGGGTCGCGGCGATCACCACGCCGAGGAAGCCGCCGTGGAAGCTCATGCCGCCGGTCCACATCTGGAGCAGTTCCAGACGCTCGCCCCACGTATTACCGGTGAAAATCTGGGCGTACAGAGCCGGATTGTAGAACAGCGCATAGCCGAGACGGCCGCCCAGAATAACGCCCAGCACCAGATAGAATACCAGATCGTCCAGTTGCGGTCCGGTGATCGGCGGCTTGCCGCCCGCCCAAAGGCGCGGGGTCTTCACCAAACGCGCCGCATACATCCAGCCCAGAACGATGCCGGCGATATAGGCCAGCGCATACCAGCGGATCGGCAAGGGGCCGAGGTGGATCAGGACCGGATCAAACTCTGGGAAGGGCAAAGGGGAGGCTCCTGCGCGATCAGTTCGCCAAGGATATAGCAAGTTGGGAGAGTCCCGTCGCCCCGCGATGATGTCTAGCGGGCAGACGGCATGAACCTGCCCGAATGCGTTCGAATCCCGTGACTTGGCGAATAATCACGTCGGAAAACTTCGAAATTTGGCAATACGCTTGAACAAACCGGCGAAGCACCTGATTGAAAGGTTTCGTTCACCAATTCGGGTGAGCTTTTGTTAACCGGACCGGATGGGAGGCTCTCATGCAGACCCGCAATCCAATTCTCGATGAAATCGCCAAGATGACCACTGGCGCTATGGGCTTGGCCCAGGCTGCAGGTGAAGAAGCCAAAACCGCGTGGCGGGCTCAGGCCGATCGTCTGGTGGCCGAACTGGATCTGGTCCGTCGCGACGAGTTCGACGTGCTGAAGGCGGAAATCGCCGCCCTGCGTGCCGAGATTGCGGCACTCAAGGGCGACAACAACAAGCCCTCCACAGAATCGTAAGATTCGGTCGGTTGAGCCGAATCTCCGAACACGCCTACCGTCCTTGTGGCGGTGCAGTTGAGTCGCCCCAGTTTGAGAAGTTGAAGCCCTGATGGACGCCGCTAGACCCGACGAGGTCGAACTGCCTTTTGATCCGCTGGACGTGGTCGAACACGTTCTTGTTGCGGAGAACCTGCCGTTCGACCGTACGGATGATGGTGACCTGGCCTTTGCCCTCGCGGGCAGCTGGAAAGACTACGAACTGTGGTTTGCGTGGCGCCCCGAAGGGGACTGCCTGCAACTGTGCCTCGCTCTGGACCTTCGCGTCAGCAAGAGCCGCCGCACCGCAGCCTATGAGCTGGCTTCGATGATCAACCAGCGCACCTGGCTGGGCCATTTCGAGATCTGGCCGGACGAGGGCGAGATCGTCTTCCGCCACGCACTTGCCCTGCCGCACGGCGAGCGCCCGACCCTGGCACAGGCCGCATCCATGATCGATGCAGCCGTCGAGGCTGCGGACCGTTATTACCCAGCGTTCGATTTTATGAGCCGCGGCTCGAAGAAGCCGCAGGAAGCCATCGACGCCTGTCTGTTTGAAACCGTAGGTAACGCCTAAAATGTCTAATGCAGTTGTTCTTCAAGGGGTTGGTCGTCTGGGGTCAGCCATTCTTGAAGGGTGGCTGCTGACAGGCGCGGTTGATCCCAAAGACCTGATCATCCTGACCCCCAGCGAAAAGCCTGTTGCCGAAAAGGCGAGGGCGCTGGGTGCACAGATTAATCCGGCGTTGGATGCACTGGCCCACGCCAAGGCCTTCGTGATCGGTGTGAAGCCCGCAAAATGGGTCGAAGCGGCCCAACCCATCCTTCAACATTTGAACCCCGAAGCCGTGATCGTATCGGTTATGGCGGGCGTTCCCGAAGTCACTATTTCGGCGGGCTTTGGCGGTCGCCGCGTGGTGCGCGTCATGCCGACGACGGGCGTGGCGCAAGGCAAGGGCGTGGCCAGCCTGTGCTCGTCCGATCAGGCGGCTATGAATATCGGCCTGTCGCTGTTTGAGCCGATTGCCGAGACGGCTGTCCTGACCAGCGAAGACCTGATGCATGCTGCGACGGCTGTGTCGGGCTGTGGTCCGGCCTATTATTTTGCCTTTACCCGCGCGTTGGCTCAGGCCGGCGTCGCGGAAGGTCTGCCGGAAGATGTCGCTGTCAAACTGGCTCGTGCGACCTTGCGTTCGGCTGCTGCGGGCGTTGTGGGTGACGAGAGCCTCGATGCCCTGATCGACCGCGTGGCCTCGCCGGGCGGTGTCACGCAGGCTGGTCTGGTGGTGCTAAACGAAAACGGCGCCCTCGACCGTCCGGTCAAAGGCGCCGTTAAAGCGGCTGTCGATAAATCGACCGAGCTTAGCGCGTAACGAAGCGACCGTTCGCCAGATTGGTGGCGAAGCGCAGATAGGCGCGATTGGCATCGGCCCACGTTGCAGAACCCAGCGAGTCATAGATCGTCGGGGAATAGTAGTCGTATTTGACGTCGTGCTTCACGCCATCGGCCGTGGTGACCGTGCCTTCGAACGCTGCACCGCCAACCGACAGGCTGCGGATCGGGTCCAGACCGGGACGATCCACCATCTGTTGCATGGTCGGGCGGTTCGGCTTGAGGTCGGTGATGACCAGATCAAGCGTCGCGCCTTGAAGTGCGCCACGGCGTTCCAGCGTGCGGTTAAGTTCACGGGTCAGATCGGCGATCTGATCGTCCACTTCACGCTCGCCCAGTTTCTCGACCTGATGAGCGAACTTTGGCGAGATGGTGATGTTGATCGCTTCCGGCTGAGCCAGAGCGGTTCCAGATGTTGCGACCGTCAAAGCAGCGGCGACGACGGCCATTTTCGCGAATGAGCGCATGTTGAACACTCCTATTTCCAGGCCCCCCTGGAACTCCACGAACATGGTTGTTTCCGTGTGTAAAATCTAGGGGGTAGCTCAACTATTCCTTGGGGGCGGGCAGGCGGATTGAAGCCTTCAAGCCGCCAAGCTCACTGCGGCCCAGAACGATATCGCCGCCATGGCCGCGGGCGACATCGCGCGCGATAGCCATGCCCAGCCCGACGCCCTTCCGGTTCTGGCTGCGCGACGGATCGAGGCGAGAGAAGGGGCGGAAGGCTTCGTCGTGCATGTCTTCGGGAATGCCGGGGCCATCATCTTCGACCACAAACTCCACGCCGCCCGAAGCGAGGGCACGCGCGGACAGGCGCACATGCTCACCATGGCTGGCTGCATTGCCGGTCAGGTTGCTAAGAGCGCGCCGGAAGGCGAGGGGGCGCAAAGGAACGGACAGTCCTTCTGGCGCATCGACCTCGACTTCGGCACCGATGCCGCGTGCGTCGGCCGCAGCACGTTCCAGTGCCTCGCGCACATTGACCGGTTGGGCTGCTTCGCCAGCCTCGCCGCGTGCAAAGGCGAGGTATTCGTCGATCATATGCTCCATCTCGTCCAGATCGCCACGCATGGCGTCGGCACGCTTGAATGGAGGGGCCAGAGCCAGTTCGAGCCTCAGACGAGTCAGTGGCGTGCGAAGGTCGTGGCTGACGGATGCCAGCATAGCGGTGCGCTGGTCGATGTGCCGCTGTATGCGCGAGCGCATTTCCAGAAACGCGCTGGCGGCGGCGCGGACTTCACGTGCACCGTGCGGTTTGAAGCGGGGGACGGACTCGCCGCGCCCGAACGCCTCTGCGGCAGCCGCGAGGCGTTCGATGGTCCGGACCTGATTGCGGATGAAGATCACCGCCACAGCCAAGAGAAGGCCCGTCGCCCCCATTAGCCACAGGACGAAGATGTGGGCCTGTGTGGCAACGGCACGCTCGCGCGGGGCGATGATGCGCAACACGCCGCCCTCTTCCTGAACGCGGATGTCGACATAGGCCGGATAGCGGGTCGTATCGAACCAGAACGGCTCCCTCACGCGCATCTGCAAGGCGGCTTCCAGCGTCCGGTCAACGACCCCTATCGCACCGCGGCGCTCTTCTTCAGGAAGTTTGGCGTCTTCCTGAAAGGCGATCGACAACTGCATGTTGCGTTCGGCGCGATCAATAATGACCGCCAGATTTTCCGGCGAAGGATCGTCGCGATAGCTCTCTGCCGCCCAAGCGATGTCGCCCGCCAAACTTTCCGACAGGCGCGAGGTCACGGTCTGCCAATGTGCATCGAAGAAGGCGAAGGTCACCGCACCTTGCATGATCAGCACGGGAATGATGATGATCAGCAGCGACCGGCCCCACAGGGAGGTCGGAAGTCGGCGCTTGATCCACCGTGTCCAGACGTTGAACGGCATCAGCCGCATGACAGTTACGCTCCGCCGATCAGTCGGGAGCCAGCATATAGCCTATACCGCGCACGGTTTGCAGGTAGCGCGGGTTCTTGGGATCGACTTCAAGTTTGCGGCGCAGGCGTGTGACCTGAACATCGACGGCCCGACCGGTGATGTCGGCGGTGTCGGGCGACAGGGCCATACGTTCTACCGGCGCATGGGCGCTGATGGCCAAAGTCTTGAGCAGTTGGGCTTCGGCCTCGGTCAGGCGCTGAGGCTGGCCGTTCACGGTCAGCTCCAGCCGCTCCATATTGAAGACGGCGGGGCCCATCTTGATTTCCTTGGCCGTAAGAGGCTTGCCCCCGGTGCGGCGCAGGATGGCTTCGATGCGCAGCGACAGCTCGCGCGGATCAAACGGCTTGGACATATAGTCGTCGGCACCGCGTGACAGGCCCTCGATGCGGTCGTTCGGGTCGCCCTTGGCCGTCAGCAGAAGCACAGGCGTCTTTGACAGAGCCGCTTGCGAGCGGATCCAAGTGGTCAGGTCGAAACCGCTTTCGCCTGGCATCATCACGTCCAGCACGATCAGGTCGAACTCAATCAACTCCACCAGACGGCGGGCCGCGCCGGCGTGAGCCGCACCGGTAACGCGGTAGCCTTCGCGCGCCAGAAATTCTTTGAGCAGTTCGCGGATACGATCATCGTCATCGACAATGAGAAGATGGCGACCGCTGCCAGCGGAGGCGACAGGGCCGGAACGGCTGCTGCTGCGGGGATCGTGAAGGCTCAACGGGGCGCTCCGGTAGAAATCTCGTGGTTATCGGCGTTGACGTAGGGCACCGATAGGGGTCTAAAACGGCCGCAGGTGCAGGGAGATGTATTGCAAATGGCCATAGTTCCTTTCGATGATCGCGACGGTTGGATTTGGTTCGACGGGGAATTCGTTCCCTGGCGCGAAGCAAAAACGCACGTTTTGACCCATGGCCTCCATTACGGCTCGTCAGTTTTCGAAGGCGAGCGCATGTACAATGGCGAGATTTTCAAGCTCACTGAACACAGTGAACGCCTGAAGCGCTCGGCCGAATTGCTCGACTTCGAGATTCCCTACAGCGTGGCCGAGATTGATCAGGCCTGCAAGGACACCTGTGCCCGTAACGGTCTGACAGACTGCTATATTCGCCCAGTGGCGTATCTGGGTGCCGACAAGCTTTCGGTCTCGTCGATCGGCAACAAGGTCCATCTGGCCATCGCCGTCTGGGACTGGCCGTCCTACTTCGACCCTGAAGTGAAGAAGAAGGGCATTCGTCTGGAGTGGGCCAAATGGCGCCGTCCGGATCCGGCAACGGCTCCGTCGACCGCCAAGGCTGCGGGCCTGTACATGATCTGCACCATGTCCAAGAACGCCGCCGAGCAGCGCGGCTATGCCGACGCACTTATGCTGGACTGGCGCGGTTATGTCGCCGAGGCGACCGGTGCCAACGTCTTCTTCGTCAAGGATGGCGTGATCCACACGCCGGACGTGTCAAACATCCTGAACGGCATCACCCGTCAGACTGTGATCGATCTGGCCAAGGCCAAGGGCATCGAGGTTGTGGTCCGCAACATCCTGCCGGAAGAGCTGGCCGACTTCAGCGAATGCTTCCTGACGGGCTCTGCGGCGGAAGTGACGCCAGTGGGTCTGGTCGGCGAATACACCTTCACGCCGGGTGAAATCAGCCTGGGCCTAATGGAAGACTACGGCAAGCTGGTGCGCGGCGAACTGTAATCGCCGAACATTAGGCGATACCGCATTTAAAGGGGCAGGGCGTCATAGACGCTCTGCCCTTTGCGATTCAGACCAAAGAAGCAGCAGTTTTCGGTCGATTAGGGTGGTGCGACCTATTGCCTTACGGGCGAGCCTGTCGTTCAAGCGGAGTTTGGATCAGGCCGGACTGTCCGGCGTAGATGTGCCGGGCCAATGTTCAACCTACTCAACCTCCAGAGCCTTCTGGGTCTTGCCGTTATCGTCGGCGGCTGCTGGGCGATTTCCGAAAACCGAAAACGCTTTCCATGGCGTCTGGCGATCGGTGCCATCCTGCTGCAGGCCGCGCTGATCCTTGCCACCTTCGCTATCCCCGGATCGCAGGTGGTGCTGGATGCCATCAACAACTCGGTGAAGGGTCTGGAACAGGCCACGGCCAAGGGCACACAGTTCGTGTTCGGCTATCTGGCAGGTGGCGACCAGCCTTATGTCGTTGAAAATCAGGGTGCGCTGTTCACCTTCGCCTTCAACGTCCTGCCGCTGGTGATCGTGATCTCGGCGCTGTCGGCGCTGCTGTGGCATTGGCGCATCCTCAAGTGGCTCACGCTCGGCTTCGGCTTTGTGTTCCAGCGCACCATGGGCCTTGGCGGTGCATCGGCGCTGGCAGTGGCGGCAAACATCTTCCTGGGCATGGTAGAGACACCGCTGGTTATCCGCGCCTATCTGGACAAGCTGTCGCGTTCTGAAATCTTCCTGATGATGGTGGTGGGCCTCGGCACTGTCGCGGGCTCGACCATGGTGGCCTATGCGACCATTCTGGCTCCGGTCCTGAAGAACGCCGCCGGTCACGTGCTGGTCGCCTCTATCGTTTCGGCTCCGGCCGCAGTGCTGCTGGCGCGTATCATCATTCCGGAAAAGCCGGGCGAGGGCGGCGAGAAGGCCGACTACAACTCGGCCCTGAAATACGACAGTGCCATCGACGCCATCGTTAAAGGCACGGCTGACGGCCTGATGGTCGTGCTGAACATTTCGGCGGTTCTGATTACCTTCGTCGCATTCGTCGCGCTGGTGAACGTGATCCTGGGCAACTTCTGGCTGGGCGGGGAAGCTCTTTCGGTCGAGCGCATTCTGGGTGTCCTGTTCGCCCCGATCGCATGGCTGACCGGGGTCGAGTGGGCCGAGGCGTCCAAGGCCGGCTGGCTGCTGGGCGTCAAACTGACCCTGACCGAGTTCGTGGCCTTCATTGAACTGGGCAAGATCGCCCCTGAAGCGATGAGCGAGCGTACCCGCATGCTGATGACCTATGCGCTGTGCGGCTTTGCCAACATCGGCTCGGTCGGCATCACTGTGACCGGTTTATCCGTGCTCCTGCCGGAGCGTCGTCCAGAGGTTCTGGGTCTGGTCTGGAAGGCACTGCTGGGCGGCTTCCTTGCCACCCTGATGACCGCCTGTATCGTCGGTGCCTTGCCGTCGGCACTGTTTGGAGCTTAACCTTCGTTTCTAAAAGAAACGGAGGGAAGGCGAGTGAAGCTCTATACGACACGTATGGCTCCGAACCCGCGCCGCGTGGCGTGGGTTCTGGCCGAGAAGAACATCGACGATATCGAGATCGTCGAGGTCAATCTTCTGGCCGGAGAGCACAGGCAGCCCGCCTATCGCGACAAGTTCGGCTTCGGTCATTTGCCGGGGCTCGAACTGGATGATGGCACCTGTTTCACCGAAACGGTTGCCATCGCTCGCTATCTCGAAACCGTCTATCCCGAGCCGAACCTCTTGGGCACCGATGCCAAGGAAGCGGCGATCATCGAGATGTGGACCCGTCGGGCCGAGCTTTATCTGGCCAATCCGATGATGATGTTTGTGCGCATGACCCATCCGGCGCTTTCCGCGCTGGAAGCACCGGTCCCCGAAGTGGGGGCCTATAACAAGGCCAGTGCCGAGCGGTTCATGAAGTCGCTGGATCGCCATCTTGCCGATAACGAATACCTGTCGGGCCGTTTCTCGCTGGCGGATATTGTCGCCGCCTGCGGCATCGATTTTGGCCGTCTGGTCAAATACCGTCCGCCCGAGGAATACCAGAACCTCAATCGCTGGTTGGCCGCGTGCAATGCGCGACCTGCGGCATCGGCAGGGCTGAAATAGCGAAAAGGGCGGTCTGCGGGCCGCCTTTTTCATATTTGGGACCGTCACCGATCAACGTCGGGCCTTACTTCCGGCGCGGACCTGACGCATAAGGGCGGCTATGAGCGACCCCATCGAATCCGCAATCCTCGACCGCCTGAACCAACTGGGTGAAGGCAAGAGCGTCGAGCCGGCTGAAATTGCCAAGATCCTGCAGCCCGAGCAATGGCAGCGCATGCTGCCGAAAGTCCGCGCCACGGCGCTGGGCCTGATGCGTCAGGGCAAGCTGACCATCACCAAAAAGGGCAAGCCGGTTGATCCGGACGCCTTCCGTGGCGTGACCCGCCTGCGTCTGCCGACGGCAGACGAAACGGCGCTGGCCGTGTCCAAATTGCCGCCCAAGCCTGAAGTCGAGGATGAAGACGACTTCTGATCTGGACCAGCTTCTGGGAGAGATCCGCGCCTGTCGGGCGTGTGCGCCATACCTGCCGCATACGCCCCGTCCGGTCATTTGGGTCTTTCCCGAAACCAAGCTGCTGATCTGTGGTCAGGCACCGGGCCGCCGCGTTCACGAGAGCGGACGTCCCTTTACAGACCCCTCCGGCGATCGCCTGCGCCAATGGATGGGGGTTGATTACGACACCTTCTATGCCGATCACCGCATCGGCGTGGCGGCACAGGCCTTTTGTTTCCCCGGCACCAATCCAAAGGGCGGCGACTATCCGCCCCCGCCGCGCTGCGCGGCCCTGTGGCGTGAGCGGTTGTTCGAGACCTTGCCGCAGATGGATTTGATCCTCTTGGTGGGCTCGTATTCGATCGACTGGTTCCTTGGAGATCGTGCCAAATCCAACATGACCGAGACTGTGCGGGCGTGGCGCGAATACGGGCCACAACTATTGCCGCTGCCCCATCCTTCATGGCGCAATACGGCATGGCTTAAGCGCAATGCGTGGTTCGAGGAGGATGTGGTGCCGCATCTACGCCAGCGCGTGAGTGATATTCTAAGCCCGCCGCTTTCTGTTCGCTCGGACCTGCCACAAGGAACGATGACCCTATGAGTGCCATGCGCGCCCTTTTGTTCTCGATGGCCCTGGCGGGGTTGGCCGCCTGCGCGCCGGTGGTTCAGCAGGCCGTGCCAGCCCCCGCTGGATTCGCCGGTCCCCGCATTGGGGAGCGGCCACTGGGCATAGGCGAGTTCGTGGTTCAGGACGGGGCAAGTCTGCCGTTCTTGCGCTGGAAGACGCAGGGGCCACCCAAGGCGGTCGTCATTGCCTTGCACGGGTTCAATGACCATGCTGCATCGTTCCGGTTGGCCGGACCGTGGTGGGCAGAGCAGGGCATAGAGGTCTGGGCCTATGACCAGCGGGGCTTTGGCGGCGCTCCGAACAAGGGCGTGTGGACCGACCCGGAACTCAGCCGCGAAGATCTGCGCACTGTGGTCGCTCTGGTGCGCGCCCGATATCCTGATACGCCCATCGCCGTTGCGGGCGAGAGTATGGGCGGCGCGATAGGCATCACGGCCTTTGCATCGGCTAGACCCCCGCAAGCTGACCGCCTGATCCTGTTGGCTCCCGCCGTGTGGGGCTGGTCCAGCCAGAACCCGTTCAACCGTATCGGTCTGTGGACGGCCGCCCATATTGCGCCTTCGCGTCTGGTCGAGCCGCCGTCATTCGCCACGCGACGCATTCGAGCCACCGATAATGTGGTCGAGCTTTTGCGTAACGGGCGCGATCCCCGCTTCCTTCTGTCGTCGCGTTTTGACGCCTTGTACGGATTGGTCGATCTAATGGAGGAGGCCAGCGTCAATCTGGCTCATGTGCGGGTGCCGACCCTCTTGGCCTATGGAGCTTCCGACCAGATCGTCAACAAAGGGGCGACGCGGCTGGCGCTGGACAGGGCGCGGAGCAACCCGAACCTGACGACAGCCTATTATCCGAATGGCTGGCATTTGCTGAACCGCGATATGGATGCCCAGACGGTCTATGCCGATGTCGAGGCCTGGCTGGAGGGTAAATCCCTGCCTTCAGGGGCACTTCCGGTGCGTTCTGCCATCGAACGACCCTGATCCTGATCTTTACCTTGGGGAATACGTCGCTCTGCGACTTGCGGTCGTTCGACCTTGAGCGTATGCGCGAAGAATAAAAATACCCCCAGGAAAGGCCAGTACGGCATGACCCTTTTTGATTCTCCCAGTTTCGCGCAGCACGAAGGCGTACACTCGTTCTATGACGAGAAAACCGGGCTGAAAGCTATCGTCGCAGTCCACTCGACCGCTCGCGGTCCGGCTGTTGGCGGTACCCGCATGTGGAACTACGCCACCGCCGCCGAAGCTCTGGAAGACGTGCTGCGCCTGTCGAAGGGCATGAGCTACAAGAACGCCATCGCCGATCTGGAGATGGGCGGCGGCAAGTCCGTCATCATCGGTGACAGCCGCACGCAGAAATCCCCTGAACTGTTCAAGGCCTTTGGCCGCTTCCTGAACGGTCTGGGTGGCAACTACTTCGCGGCTGAAGACGTCGGCACCTCGGTCGAGGACATCGCCGAAGCCCGCAAGGTCACGCCGTACGTTCTGGGCCTGAAGGACGGTCCGGAAGCATCGGGAGACCCGAGCCCGGTGACTGCCGAGGGCGTGTTCCGCTCCAACCTTGTCGTGGCTCGCCGCCTGTTCGGTAAGTCGGACATGACGGGCCTGACGGTTGCCGTTCAGGGTGTCGGCCACGTCGGTGCTTACCTGTGCGAGAAGCTGCATGCTGCCGGTGCAAGGCTGATCATCACCGACGTCAACCAGGACAACCTGAAGGCTGTCGCTGAAAAGACCGGTGCCACCGTGGTCTCGCCGGACGAGATTTACTCGGTAGAGGCTGACATCTATGCGCCGTGCGCATTGGGTGCGACGCTGAACCCGACGACCATCGATCAGCTTAAGGTCAAGGCCATCTGCGGTGCCGCCAACAACCAACTGGCCACGCCAGACATCGGTGACGAACTGCACCGTCGCGGCGTCCTGTATTCGCCGGACTATGTCGTCAACGGCGGCGGCATCATCAACGTGGCCGCAGAAATGAATGCGCGCCAGAACGGCACGGCATTCGATCCGGCATGGGTTGAGACCAAGCTGGCTCGCCTGATCGAAACGTTCGAGGAAATCCTCGTGCGCGCCGAGGCCGAGCAAAAGCCGACCTACCAGATCGCCGACGCTATCGCCGAAGAGCGTATCAAGGCTGCGGCCGAGCAAAAGGCCGCCGCACTGGCTGGCTAAGACGTTACGGCAGCAATGCATTGAAAGGGCGGCTTTCGGGTCGCCCTTTTTTGATTCCTCGAACGCCGTTTACGCAAAGCTTCTTAACCCATCTTAACGTGGCGTTTACCAAACACGCGGCACTTTCTGCCTAGCGGAGCAGTAAAGCTTCGAATGTGTCTGATGGGCGGGGCGCGTGGGCGGCTTTACGGCGGCAATACAAAAGTTCGGGATCGGTCGTCTGGCCGCCGTGCTGGGCGTTTCCGCCGGTGTGGCTGCGGTGCTGGTCGCCATTATGCTGCGTGTGGGCCAGTCGCCCGACGCGCTGCTCTATTCCAATCTCGACCTGCGTGAAGCGGCGGAAATCAGCGCGGCGCTGGACACGGCCGGCATCAAATACTCCGCCAAAGGGGATGGCTCGACCATCTTCGTCAGCCGTGATGACGTGGGCGCGGCCCGCCTGATGCTGGCAGGGCAGGGGCTGGTGACGTCCGGTTCGGTTGGCTACGAAATCTTCGACAACCAGTCGGTACTGGGCCAGACCGAGTTCCAGCAAAACCTGAACGAGCAACGCGCGCTCCAGGGCGAGCTGTCGCGCACCATCATGTCGATGCGCGGCATCAACTCCGCACGCGTCCACATCACCATGCCGCGCCGTGAACTGTTCCAGTCCGCGGCTATTGATCCGACCGCAGCGGTGGTTGTGGGTCTGTCGGGCCGCGACCTGACGCCGGACCAAATCCGCGCCATCCGCAATGTCGTGGCCTCCTCGGTGCCGAACCTGAAGCCCGACAAAGTTACCGTCACCGATCAGGCCAACCGCACGTTGGCGGCTGGGTCGGAAGACCAAGGCTTCACTTCGGCCACGGCAGAGCAAGCCAAGGCCACGACCGAAGCCCAGATGCAGGCCCGCATCAAGGACATCGTTGAAGGTGTCGTCGGCGCAGGCGCTGCCCGTGTGCAAGTCACCGCCGACATCGACCACACCCGCGCGACCATTCAGGAACAGAAGTTCGATCCGGATGGCCAAGTCGTTCGTTCGTCCTCGACCAACGGTTCGCAATCACGCGACACCACCGGCGTCCCCCTGGGCGGTGTGACGGCAACCAACAACATCCCGGGTGGCGAAGATCCGGCGCAGGCCGACAATGCGTCGACCACGGCCGAGAACACCGAAACCACCAACTACGAAATCTCCAACACCACCACCACAACCGTGCGCGAGCCGGGCGAGGTAAAGCGCCTGTCGGTGTCGGTGGCTGTTGACGGCAAATATACCCCCGCTGCGGACGGCAAAGGTGCGCCCGCCTATGCCCCTCGCACCGCCGAGGAAGTCGAGCAGATTAAGGCACTGGTCGCGGCTGCTGTCGGCATCGACGCCGAGCGCGGCGATAAGATCGAAGTCATCAATGTCCGCTTCAACCGCGACGCCGAAGGTGTTGGTAATGGCGCGGGTGGCGAGGCCGAGGGCCTGATGTCGAAGCTGGCTTTCGACAAGAACGACATCATGCGCGGCATCGAACTGGCGGTGCTGGCGATTACCGCCCTGTTGCTGATCTTCTTCGTCCTGCGTCCCTTGCTCAAGAGCGCCTCTGACAAGCCGTCCAAGGCCTTGGCCGTGGCGGGTGTGACGCCGGTGGAAGAACAACTTGTTGGCGGTACTCTGCCAGCCGGTGAAGGAGCAGCACTGCTCGCTGCGCCGAGCGAAGTCGAGCAGCGCATCGACATCGCCCGCATCGAAGGCCAGGTGAAAGCCTCGTCGATCAAGAAGGTGGCGGACTTCGTCGAAGCCCACCCAGAGGAATCCACCGCGATCCTTCGCGCGTGGATGAATGAAGCCTGATGGCCGCCCGTCTGATCGCAAAAGCGCCGTCCATAGAGGATGCCCGTAAGCTGACGGGACCTGAAAAGGCGGCGGTCGTCCTGCTGTCCCTTGGCGAAGAACACACTGCGCTGTGGGAGCGTCTGGAAGACGACGAGATCAAGGAAGTGTCCCAGGCCATGGCTGGCCTAGGCACCGTCACCGCTGCGGTGGTCGAGGAAATCCTTGTCGAGTTCGTCTCGGGTCTGGGCGGTAACGGAGCCCTGATGGGTTCCTACGAGCAGACCCAGCGTCTGCTGGCGTCCTTTATGCCTGCCGACCGCGTGGATGCCCTCATGGAGGAAATCCGCGGTCCTGCCGGTCGCACCATGTGGGACAAGCTGGGCAATGTGAACGAGGCGGTTCTGGCGAACTACCTCAAGAACGAATACCCGCAGACCGTTGCTGTGGTCCTGTCCAAGGTGAAACCGGAACACGCCTCGCGCGTGCTGACGGCCCTGCCGGAAGACTTCGCTCTCGAGTGCGTCCAGCGCATGCTTCGTATGGAGCCGGTACAGCGCGACATTCTCGACAAGATCGAGCAGACGCTGCGCACCGAGTTCATGTCAAACCTCGCCCGCACGTCCAAGCGCGACAGCCACGAACTGATGGCCGAAATCTTCAACAGCTTCGACCGCCAGACCGAGGCGCGCTTCATCGGTGCGCTGGAAGAGCGCAACCGCGATGCTGCCGAGCGTATCCGCTCGCTGATGTTCGTGTTCGAGGACCTTTCCAAGCTGGATCCCGGTGGTGTGCAGACCCTGTTGCGCGCCGTCGAGAAGGACCAGCTGGGTATGGCCCTGAAGGGGGCCTCCGACGCCCTGCGCGAAATGTTCTTCTCCAACATGTCCGAACGCGCATCCAAGATCATGCGCGAGGACATGGAGTCGATGGGCCCTGTGCGCCTCAAGGACGTCGACGCCGCGCAGATGGCAATGGTGCAGGTCGCCAAGGATCTGGCCGCGCGCGGGGAGATCATGTTGGCCGGTCAAGGCGGCGATGACGAGTTGATCTACTGATGAACACCATCCCCACCAACGCCCGCCCATTTATCTTCGACACCGAGTTCGATGCCGACGGTCGCGTGGTGCAGCCGTCCCACTGGACGCCGCCCAAGCGCAGCTATCTGCCCGCAGAGGTCGAGGCTATGGTCGCTCAGGCTCGTCTGGAAGGCCGCCAACAGGCCCTGACCGAAGTCGAAGCCTTGCGGGCCAATGCCCTGTCCGCTGTAGCCCAGACGGTAGTGGAAGCCGCGGGACACATTGGCGCGATTGTCGACGATCACCGTCGTCAGTCGGCTGAACTGAGCCTGACCTGCGCACGCGCTCTGGCGTCTTCGGCTATGGAGCTTTATCCGCGCCGCCCGCTCGAAGCCGCCATCGAACAACTGGCCGAGGAGATCGACGCGTCGCCGCGATTGGTCATCCGCGCTCGCGACCTCGATGCCGAGGGGCGTCACCAGATCGAGCAACTGTGCCAGCAGGCCGGCTTCTCGGGCCTGGTGGTGTTCCGCGATGACGCGCCCCGTGCCGCAGCCTTCTCGCTAGAATGGACCGATGGTCGCGCAGGCTTTGATCCGGCCGAGGTCGAAGAGCGTCTGCGCCAACGTATTGCCGCTGTCCTGTCGGGCGGCGAACCAGCCCAATCCCCCACCTTCTCTGACGGGAGTGCCTTCTGATGGCTACCGATGATCTGCCTCTGGAAGAGTTCGGTGCTTCCACCGCCATGGCCTTGCCGGACGACGTCGGCGAAAAGACCGCCGTTGATCTGGCCACTGTGTTCGACGTGCCGGTCAACATCTCGGCTGTGCTGGGCAAGGCGAACATGTCTGTCTCGCAACTGCTGAAACTGAACAAGGGGTCGGTGCTGGAGCTGGACCGCAAGGTCGGCGAGGCCATCGATATCTTCGTGAACAACCGTCTGGTCGCACGCGGCGAGGTGGTTCTGGTCGAGGACCGCCTCGGCGTGACCATGACCGAAATCATCAAGACGGACGACAAGGGCGCCTGATCAGCGACCGAATGAAGGATTAGAGGAGCCCGATGATGCGTCTACTGGTAGTGGGCCGCCTGAGCGGTCAGCTGGCAACGGCAGTGAAGATGGCCATGGCCCACGGGGCCAAGGTCAACCACGTCGAGCGCGCCGATCAGGCGACCGAGCAACTGCGTCGCGGGCAGGGTGCCGACCTGCTGATGGTCGATTACCGCATCGACATTGCCTCGCTGATCGCCGCCAACGAAGCCGAGCGCATCCACGTTCCGGTCGTCGCCTGTGGCGTGGACGCCGACGCGCGGGAGGCCGCAGACGCCATCCGTGCGGGCGCGAAAGAGTTCATCCCTCTGCCGCCCGATGCCGAACTGATCGCAGCGGTGCTGTCGGCGGTGGCCGACGATGCCAAGCCGATGATCCTTGCCGATCCGGCGATGAGGGCCGTTGTGCAACTGGCCGATCAGGTCGCAGGCTCCGAGGCCTCCATCCTGATCACCGGTGAGAGCGGCGTCGGTAAGGAGGTGATGGCCCGTCACCTGCACACCCGTTCGCGCCGCGCCGACAAGCCGTTCATCAGCGTCAACTGCGCCGCTATTCCGGATAACCTGCTGGAATCCGAGCTGTTCGGTCACGAGAAGGGCGCGTTCACCGGCGCTGTTGCGCGCCGCATAGGTAAGTTCGAGGAAGCCGACGGCGGCACCCTGCTGCTGGACGAAATCTCCGAAATGGATGTGCGACTGCAAGCCAAGCTGCTGCGCGCCATTCAGGAACGCGTCATTGACCGCGTAGGCGGCAGCAAGCCCGTGCCGGTCAATATCCGCATCATCGCCACGTCAAACCGCGATCTGGCCAAGTCGGTGGCCGAGGGCAGCTTCCGCGAAGACCTTCTGTACCGCCTGAACGTCGTCAATCTGCGTATCCCTTCGCTGCGTGAGCGTCCGGGCGACATTGCCGTTCTGGCCGAGCATTTCGTCAAGAAATACGCCGCTGCCAACGGGGTGCCGGTTAAGCCTATGGCTCCTGCGGCCATTCGCGCTGTCACGGCCCATCCGTGGCACGGTAACGTCCGCGAGCTGGAAAACGCCATGCACCGCGCGGTGCTGCTGTCGGTCGGACCTGAGATCGACGTCGATGCCATCCGTCTGCCGGACGGTCGCCCTCTGCTGGGTGGTGCGATGGCGGGTGCGCCTGCGGCTGCCGCCTATGATCCAGGCGTTGCCGGTCAGGCCGCTCAGGTCGCCGATGCGCTCAATCGCAGCTTCGTGGGCCAGACCGTTGCGGAGATGGAAAAGACCCTGATCCTCGACACCTTGAGCCACTGCCTTGGCAACCGCACCCATGCGGCCAACATTCTCGGCATCTCGATCCGCACCCTGCGGAACAAGTTGAACGAGTATGCCGAGCAGGGCACAACTATTCCGGCTCCGCAATCGGGCGTGGCCAATGCCTATGGATCGGCGGGATAGTGGCATGATGCACCGACGCACCATTCTCATCGGAGCCGGTGCGTTGCCGCTGGTCGGTTGCAAGCCTGCCGTAAGCCAGCAGGTGCCCATACCTCGCTTAGATTTTACCGAGCTTGAACAACGCTTTAAGGGCCGTTTGGGACTCGCTTACTGGGCTGGCGATACGACCAACGGATGGCGTTTCGACGAGCGGTTTGTCTATTGCTCGACCTTCAAGATGTACCTTGCCGCCGCCATGTTCGTGCGTGCCCAACAGGGTCTGGAAGACCTCGAACGTCAGGTTCCGATCACTCAGTCGGATATGATTTCGCACGCCCCGATCACCGGGAAAGCCGTGGGCGGTACCCTGTCCATTCGCGCCCTGATGAAGGGTACGGTCGAGGAAAGCGATAACCCTGCGGCCAACATCCTGTTGCGCGAGATGGGCGGACTGGACGCCATGCGCCAGTTCTATCGCGACATCGGTGATACCACCACGAAGGTGGACCGCTTCGAGCCCGAGATGAACCGTCTGGACGGCGACAAGGACACGATCCAACCGCTGCAGAGCATGTCCAACATCAAGCGATTGTTGATTTCCGATGACACGCCTCTGAATGCGGCGTCGAAGGCTGAACTGTTGAAATGGATGCGCGACACGCCCACCGGAAAGGACCGGATCAAGGCGGGTCTACCGGACGGATGGACGGTGGCGCACAAGACCGGAACGGGCGGTTATGGCCCCACGAACGACATCGGGGTGATCACCACCGCGACCGGCCATCCCGTGGTGATCGCGATCTATTTCCACGGTTCGCCCGAATCCACCCCCGAAGGACGCGAGCAGGCTATCGCCGAGGCCACACGCGCCGTTGTGATTGCGTCGGGCCCTGTCTGACCATGACCGAATCCTGTCATCAGTGGCGATAATGCAAAGCTGCGTCGTGAACATCCGCCATGGCTGATGCCCCATCCTTCATGAAGGACGGCATGGCTCGCCCCACAGGGCGGGACGCTTTAGGCTGGCTGTTGCGCGGCGAAGTGGGCATGGCAGCCGGTGTGATCGGCATCATCCTGCTGCTGATCCTGCCGGTTCCGGCCTTCATGCTGGACCTGTTGCTGGCCATCTCGCTGGTTTCCAGCGTGCTGATCCTGATGACCGCTGTGATGATGAAGCGGCCGCTGGACTTCGCCATCTTTCCGACGGTTCTGCTGGTCTCTACGCTTTATCGACTTGGCCTGAATATCGCGTCCACGCGACTGATCCTGTCCGGCGGCGACAGCGGTCACGCGGCTGCGGGTGCCATCATCGCGGCCTTCGGCGAACTGATGATGAGCGGCAGCTTCGTCATCGGTCTGATTATCTTTGCCATCCTGCTGGTGGTGAACTTCGTGGTCATCACGAAGGGTGCGACCCGTATCGCCGAAGTGTCGGCCCGCTTCACCCTGGACTCCATGCCGGGCAAGCAGATGGCCATCGACGCCGATCTCTCGGCTGGCATCATCAGCGAGGACCAGGCCAAGATTCGCCGTAAGGAACTGGAGCAGGAATCGACCTTCTTCGGTGCCATGGACGGTGCCTCGAAGTTCGTTCGCGGCGATGCTATCGCCGGCCTGATCATCACCTTCATTAACATCATCGGCGGTATGCTGATCGGTGTGATCCAGCACGGTATGCCGGCAGGTGATGCCGCCAATACCTATGTGCAACTCTCGGTCGGTGACGGTCTGGTCACACAGATTCCGGCGATCATCATCTCGGTCGCCGCGGGCTTCCTCGTCACCAAGGCGGGTGTTGAGGGTGCCGCTGACAAGGCACTGGTTGCGCAGATGGCGACCAACCCAGTTTCGCTGGGCGTGGTGTCGGGCACCTCCGGTCTGATCGCACTTATCCCGGGCATGCCTATCCTGCCGTTCGCGGCGCTGGCGCTAGGCGCGGGGTTTATGGCGTGGCGCCTGGGGCGTAACCGCCTTAAGCCGCCGCCTGTCGAAGTGGTGGAGACCACGCCCAAGTCGGACGTCGAAGAGCCTATCTCGACCGCTCTGACCATTGATGATGTGAAGATCGAACTGGGCTATTCGCTGCTGGCCCTGATCAACGACCTCGAAGGTCGTCGCCTAACCGATCAAATCCGCGCCCTGCGCCGCTCGCTGGCTCAGGAATACGGCTTCGTCATGCCCAGCGTGCGCATCTTGGACAATATGCGCCTGCCCAATCAGGGCTATGGCATCCGCATCAAGGAAATGGACGCCGGCAATGGCGAGGTGCGCCTTGGCATGCTGATGGCCATGGACCCGTCGGGGCGTCAGGTCGAACTGCCGGGCGAGCACACGCGTGAGCCCGCCTTTGGTCTGCCCGCAACGTGGATCGACGAGTCCCTACGCGAAGAGGCCACCTTCCGCGGCTATACGATTGTGGACCCGTCCACAGTGCTGACCACGCACCTGACGGAAATCCTCAAGGAGAACATGGCCGAGCTTCTGTCCTATACCGAGGTGCAGAAGTTGCTGAAGGAACTGCCGTCAGAGACGCAAAAGCTGGTCGAGGAACTCATCCCCTCGGTCGTGACAGTGACAACGCTCCAACGCGTTCTACAGACCTTGCTGCGCGAGCGTGTGTCGATCCGCGACCTTCCGGCGATCCTCGAGGGACTGGCCGAGGCCGCGCCGCACAGCACCAGCGTCACCACGCTGGTCGAGCACGTCCGCACCCGCCTTGCTCGTCAACTGTGCTGGCAGCATCGCGGCGAGGACGGTGCCCTGCCGATCATTACATTGTCGCCGGACTGGGAACAGGCGTTCGGTGATGCCTTGATCGGGCCAGGCGAAGACAAGCAATTGGCCATGGCCCCCAGCCAGCTTCAGGACTTTATCCGTGTGGTTCGTGAAGTGTTCGAACGCGCGGCTATGACCGGCGAAAATCCGGTGCTGTTGACGGGACCGCAAGTGCGCCCCTATGTGCGATCCATCATCGAGCGGTTCCGCGGCCAAACCGTGGTGATGAGCCAGAACGAAGTGCATCCCAAGGCCCGCTTGCGCACGGTGGGAACCGTCTAGCCTCCGTAACGAAGCTGGACAGGCGCGGATTCACGCGAAAAAGTGCGTTTATGAAATCTCGCCCCCGCCTCGAAATCGCTTCTCTAAATTTTATTCGTCAGTCCCAGCCGTTGTACAGGCGGCTCTTGCTGCTGCTGGGCGCGGCCTTTGTGCTGTTGTTGGTGACCAATATCGCCACCTTCTACATGCTGCGTCAGACAGCGGCTTATACGGCGATCGAGAACCACGGCCACCGCACCCAGATTGCGGGCTGGCAATTGGTCAGCCTGTTGACAGATGCCGAGACGGGACAGCGTGGCTTCATGCTGACGGCTAATCCCGCCTATCTGCAAGTCTATAACAATGCGCTCACCCAGATCCCCTCGGTCGTAGAGACGATGGATGAATTGATCGCCGACGACCCCGAGCTTTCGCCGCGTCTGGAGCGGGTCCGCAGCCTGTACGAAGCTCGGCGCACACTGATGATTGATACGGTCAATATGACCCGTCAGGGCCGGATTGGCGAAGCCGTTGGCGCGGTTCGCAGCGGTCACGGCAAGGCCCTGATGGACGCCATGCGACTGGAAGTCGCCGAGATCTCCAATGCCATTGACCGCAGGACGGAGGCGGCCACCAGCGCGGCGACCAGCTCGCGCCAGTACACCACGGCCTTCAGTGTGTTTGCGGGACTGCTCATTGTGGTTCTGGGGATCATCGGTGCGGGGCTTGTACGCCGCCAGATTGGCGACCTGCTCAAGGCCCAGCGGGAGCTGGACCGAGCGAACTCTGGCCTTGAGGCCGAGGTCCGCGAACGTACTTCGGAACTGGTACGGGCCAACGAGGAAATCCAGAGGTTCGCCTATATCGTCAGCCACGATCTGCGCGCGCCTCTCGTCAACGTCATGGGCTATACCTCGGAACTGGAGCGTATCTCCGGCAAGGTCGATGCCCTGATCGCCAAGCTGGAAGTCGAGCATCCAGACACTGTGTCCGAGGATACCGCGCTGGCAATCCGCGAAGACGCACCGGAGGCCATCGGCTTCATCCGCGCCTCGACCAGCAAGATGGATGGGCTGATCAAAGCCATCCTTCAGCTTTCGCGTGACGGTCGACGCGAGCTGACGCCGAATGAGCTGGATATGAACCAGCTTGTGAAGGGGTTGGTGGATGCTGTGGCCCACCCCCTGTCGGCGGGCGATGGCCGTGTGGAGGTCGGGGACTTGCCGAGCATCGTTAACGACCGCATGGCTATCGAGCAGATTTTCGGCAACCTGATCGACAACGCCATCAAATACCGGAAACCGGAACAATCTTTGCTGTTAGCGATTAAGGGTAAGGATTTGAGCGGGCAGGAGGTGGAATTCGAGGTCACAGACAACGGACGTGGTATTGCGCCCAAGGACCATGAACGCGTGTTCGAACTGTTCCGCCGTTCAGGACGTCAGGACCAGCCCGGCGAGGGACTGGGGCTTGCATTCGTACGCAACACTGTGCGCCGCCTCGGCGGCTCAATCACGGTGGAGTCGGACGTGGGCGAAGGCACGACATTCCGTATCCGTCTGCCCCGAACGTTCGCGCCCCGCGCACTGTAAGGATGGATATGAGTAACTCTGTAAAAATCGTGATGATCGAAGATGATCACGGGCATGCAAAGCTGATCGAAAAGAACATTCGTCGCGCCAATATCTCGAATGATATTCTTCACTTCGATAATGGTGAGGACGGGCTGAACTATCTGTTGAGTGATGACGCCAGCCACGACTCATCCATCCTGATCCTGCTGGACCTGAACCTGCCCGACATGTCGGGCGTGGATATCCTGACCAAGGTGAAGGGGGACGAGGTCCTGCGGCGCGCACCGGTCGTTATCCTGACCACCACGGATGACCGGACAGAGATACAACATTGCTATGACCTCGGCTGTAATGTCTACATTACCAAGCCGGTGGATTACGATGCTTTTGCCTCGGCCATTCGCCAGCTTGGTTTGTTCCTATCTGTCATTCAGGCCCCCACCATTAGTGCAGAGTGATTAACCTGTTCAGGCTGCTTTACATTGATGATGATCCCGCGCTTGGGCGACTGATCCAGAAGCAGTTCGAGCGCGAAGGGCACAAGGTGGATCTGGCCTCCGACGGCGACGTCGGATTAACCATGTTGGGCAGCGAAACCTACGACGTTTGCGCCTTGGACCATCACATGCCTGGCCGCGACGGTCTGGAAATTCTGCCCGAAATCCTGCTGCTCGAGAATGCGCCGCCGGTTGTTTATGTGACCGGGGCGCAGGATGGCCGGATTGCCGTTTCGGCCCTGCGTGCGGGTGCCGCAGACTATGTCATCAAGGAAGCGTCCGACGACTTTACGCACCTGCTGATCCGTGCCGTCGAGGACGCTTTGGAACGCCGGCGTCTCGAGCAGAAGTCGCAGGAATCCCAGATCGAAATCCTGCGCGAACGCGACAGGGCAGAGGCCCTGCTGCGCGAAGTGAACCACCGCGTCGGTAACTCGCTGCAACTTGTGACCAGCTTCATCCACCTCCAGCGCCGTCAGGTGACTGACGAGATCGCTCACGATGCGCTGTCCAAGGTGCAGGCACGTATCGAAGCCGTGGCCCAGGTCCACCGCCGCCTCTACACCTCGGGTGATGTGTCGGGTGTCGCTCTGGACGGGTATCTATGCGGCCTTGTCGAGGAGTTGGCCTCGTCCATGTCTTCGGACAAGGGCCCGAAACTGGCCCTGAAGGCGGACCCTGTCTGGGTCTCCACCGATCAGGCCGTAGCGCTCGGCGTTGTCGTGGCCGAACTGGTCACCAATGCGGTCAAATACGCCTATCCGGCAGGCAAGGGCGGCGAGATTCGCGTGCTCGCCAATCAACCGGATGCGGATACCGTCCTGCTGGCGGTCGAAGACGACGGTGCTGGCCTGTCGGGCGATGCGGCGCAGGGGACGGGATTGGGCAGCCAGATAATGGACGCCATGGCGACCGACCTGGGGACGAAGATAACCTATCAGTCCTTGAATCCCGGCACGCGGGCGCAACTTTTGTTTAAGGCCGCGCCTGTTCGCAAATCGCACGACGGCCTGTAGAAGCCGTTAGATGAAACTGCAGTTTGGCCATGCGCAGGCGGGTGTTGAGTACCGCCACCGCGCCGCCGTGTTCGGGATTGCCGAGCGCGACGGTCTTATCGCCTGCGTGCGCATTACGCGTGACAAGGGACCCTATTTCGATCTCCCTGGCGGCGCGGTCGAGGGTGAAGAGACCGAAGCCGAGGCTCTGACACGCGAGTTTCGCGAAGAGACAGGGCTAGATGTCACGCCCATAGATCGCCTGACCGAGGCCTCGCAATACTTTGTGCGCACGGACGGTGAGGCGCTGAATAATGTGAGCGCTTTCTGGACCATGCAGATCGCCGGATCGACCCCTGCAAACAAGCAGGAGGCAGATCATCAACTGGTCTGGCTTACGCCCGATAATGCGCTCGCGTCCGTCAGGCATGAAGCCCATGCGTGGGCAATTACCTGCTGGATGCGGTGGCGAGCGCGTCAGGTCTAGACAAGATCGGACTGCTTAATACCGGAACGGCTCGTCGGGTCATACGTTCTTTTACTGTAGGCAGCGCGTTCCGTGCTGTCCCGGAAATGGAGCTAACCCATGGCTGATAGAGATCGCATTGAAGGTGCTGCCAAGAATATCGGTGGCAAAGTCAAAGAGGGTATCGGCAACCTGACCGGCGATGAAAAGCTGAAAGCCGAGGGCAAGGCCGATCAGGTCGAAGGCAAGGTCCAGAACGCTGTCGGCGGGGCCAAAGACGCCCTTCGCGGCAAGTAATCGCCTAACCCGAGATTAGAAAAGGCCGCTCCGTAAGGGGCGGCCTTTATGCTATTTCGTCAGCGTGCGCATCGCCCCGTCCAACCCTTCGAGGGTCAGGGGATACATCTTCTCTTCCATCAACTCGCGCAGCAGAGCGACCGACTGGGTGTAGCGCCAGTGGCGCTCGGGGAGGGGATTGAGCCAGACCGACTTGGGCCACTGTTCGCGAGCGCGCTTCATCCACACCGCGCCAGCCTCCTCGTTGAAGTGCTCGACCGAGCCGCCGGGGATAGTGATCTCGTAGGGGCTCATGCTGGCGTCGCCGACGAAGATGGCGCGCCAGTCGCTATCGTATTTGTGGATCAGGTCCCAGGTCGGAATGCGCTCTGCGTGGCGACGGCGGTTGTCCTTCCACACACCTTCGTACAGGCAGTTGTGGAAGTAGTAGAACTCGAGGTTCTTGAACTCGGTCTTGGCGGCCGAGAACAGCTCCTCGCACATCTTGATGTGACCATCCATCGAGCCGCCGATGTCGAAGAAAATCAGCACCTTGACCGTGTTGCGGCGCTCGGGCCGCATCTGGATATCCAGCCAGCCCTGACGGGCGGTGCCATCGATGGTGCCGTCGATGTCCAGCTCATCCGGCGCGCCCGTGCGGGCAAAGCGACGCAGACGGCGCAGCGCCACCTTGATGTTGCGGGTGCCCAGTTCAACGCTGTCGTCGAGGTTCTTGTACTCGCGCTTTTCCCAGACCTTTACCGCACGGCCATGACGGCCCGGCCCGCCGATGCGGACGCCCTCGGGGTTATAGCCGCCGTGGCCGAACGGGCTGGTGCCGCCGGTGCCGATCCATTTATTGCCGCCCTCGTGGCGTTCCTTTTGCTCCTCGAGGCGCTGTTTCAGCGTCTCCATCAGCTTGTCCCAACCGCCCAGGGCCTCGATCTCGGCCTTTTGCTCGTCGGTCAGGTATTTCTCGTTGATGAGTTTCAGCCAGTCCTCGGGAATGTCGGTGGTCAGGTCCTCGCCCGCGCCCATCGTCTCCAGCCCCTTGAAGGCCTTGTCGAACGCCTGATCGAAGCGGTCGTAGTGTTTCTCGTCCTTGACCAGCACCGCCCGCGACAAGTGATAGAAGTCATCGACCTGCAGGCCCGACACGCCCTTGTCCATGGCCTCCATCAGATGGAGCCATTCCTTCATGGACACAGGAACCTTGTGGTCGCGAAGCGCGGTAAAGAAGGGCAGGAGCATCGGGCTAGATTACCGGATTATCTGACGTTGGCGAGCGCGATCAGGCGCGGCGCAGGATGAACTCCTGATCGATCCATTCCCCGACCGGATAGCCATAGCCGCCGACCTTCTCGAACCCATAGGCTGCATACAGTTTCTGAGCCTTCAGATTGCCGCTCCAGACGCCGATCCATAGGGCTCCGGTGGTGCGTTCTTCCATCCAGGCCAAGGCGCGTTTCAGCAGTTCAGTGCCGAGGCCCAAACCTTGCGCTTCCTTGCCGACATACAGGCGGCGCAACTCCATCTCGCCCGCCTTGGCGTCTTCGTGCGGCAGGTCGTTGGGACCGGCGTGGCACAGGGCGAGGATCTGGCCGTCGCGTTCGGCAATCCAAAAGACGCACTCGTCGTCGTGGATGCGCGGACGAAGCGCCTCGGGGCTAAAGCTCTTTTGGAAAAACGCCTCCAGATCGTCGGCAGGGTAGGGGATGCCGAAGCCGTCCACGAAGGTTTCCACGAAGGTGCGGCGGCTGAAGGCGGACAGGGCTTCGAGGTCGCGGTCTTCGGCGGGACGGATCAGGTATTCGCTCATGCCCGCATCCTTAGCGCCCCCGAAATCGGGACGCCATCCTGTGCTTTGTTCGACCATGCACGGGTTGCGAGTGTCGCAATCGCTGTCTAACCATCGAGGTTCAGTCGAACGGAGTTCACCGTGACCAAGGAGGGATCGCCTTCGCGATACGGCGACATCATATTGGCACGCCACGGCAAACCCGCTCTGTCGCGTAAATGCTGGCTGAGTGCCGAGGAATATCGCGACTGGTGGGCGAGGTACGATGCGGGAGGCCTGTCCGCCGGGCAGACGCCGCCGGACAGTCTCGTTCGAACGGCGGCAGTTGCAGGGACGCTCTATGCCTCGACGCTTCGCCGAGCACAGGAAACCGCGCGCGCCGTCGCGGGTGATCGCCAGTTTCTAACGGACAGCGTCTTTGTCGAAGCCCCGCTGCCTCCGCCGCATTTACCCGACTGGTTCAAACTGCCGCCGCGATTGTGGGGCGTGGTGGCCCGATTCTGGTGGCACGTCTTTGATCACCACGACGGTCAGGAAAGTCGCGCAGAGGCCGAACTTCGGGCGGCAAGGGCGGCACAAATCCTGATCCAACGGTCTTTTGACGGTCGCGATGTGCTGGTGCTCGCACACGGCTATTTTAACCACATGATCGGCCAGAAGCTGCAGGCCGAGGGATGGAAGCTGATCGAGAACCAAGGTTTCAAATACTGGTGCCAGCGGCGTTATCGCCGTTCCTGAGCGCATTTCCTGTTGGCATGGCGGCATGAGGATTGAACCGCCTGCCACACGGCTCTAGTTTGCCGCCATGACCGAAGCGACCTTAAACACCGTTCCTGCTGATCTCAGCTTTGAAGATGCCCTGCAAAAGCTGGAGGGTATCGTCTCGCGACTGGAATCCGGTCAGGCCGGTCTGGAAGAATCCATCACGCTCTATGAGCAGGGTGCCCAACTCAAAGCGCATTGCGAGGCTCGCCTGAAGGCCGCCCAACTGCGGGTCGAGAAGATTGTGGTCGGCCCCGATCAACAGGCTACCGGCACCCAAGCTGCCGACTTCGGTTGATCTCGTCGTGACCATCCTTGCGGCGAATTCGCCCGAACAAGCCGTGATTGATCGTGTCGCCGATGTGGCTGACATGGTCACCGTGGCGCTCGACAAACTTCTTCCGCGCGGCTCTGGCCCCGAGGCTCGACTGACCGAAGCCATGCGCTATGCGGCGCTGGGTCCGGGCAAACGTTTGCGTCCGTTCTTCACCATGGAAGCAGGCCGTCTGTTCGACCTCGATGAGGGTGAGCTGCTGCGCGCCGCCTGTGCGCTGGAGTGCATCCACGCCTATTCGCTGGTGCACGACGACCTTCCGGCGATGGACGACGACGACATGCGTCGCGGGCGTCCGACCGTGCACATCGAATATGACGAGATGACCGCCATCCTCGCAGGCGATGCCCTACAGACGGTCGCTTTCGAGATCATGGCTGACGAATCTACCCACGCGGACCCCGCTGTGCGCTGTGAGCTGGTTCGCCGGCTGGCCGTAAACGCCGGTGCGGAAGGCATGGCCGGCGGCCAGATGATCGATCTGCTGGGTGTACGCGACGATTTGGGCGGGGTTGCGCGTATGCAGCGCCTCAAGACCGGTGCCCTGTTCGCCAACGCCTTTGAAATCCCGCTTATCATGGCCGACGCCAGCGATGCCCAGCGCCAGGCGCTTCTTGGTTTCGCGCACGACATCGGTCTGGCCTACCAGATCGTTGACGATGTGCTGGATGCCGAAGGCTCGGCCGAGGAAATGGGCAAAGCTGCGGGCGGCAAGGATGCTGCTCTGGGCAAGATCAATTTCGTTACTCTGCTGGGCGTGGATGCTGCGCGACAACGGGTCGCGCATCTGGCCGATCAGGCCCGCGCCCACCTTGATCTGTTCGGCCACGATGGCGACATCCTCAAGGCCAGCGTGGATCTGGTGCTCAAGCGCCGCTCATAATCCATCGTTTCTGCACAAGACTTTGATACGAACCGCCATGACCCTTCGCGGGTTATGGCTATTATCGACCTTCGCGTCCCAGCCTTTGAAGGCTATTAAGCCCCTATGCCGAATACCCCTTTGCTCGACACCGTAAGCTTCCCGTCCGACATGAGCGGGTTTGATATCCCGCAACTGAAACAGTTGGCGGACGAGGTGCGCGCCGAAACCATCGATGCTGTCTCGGTGACGGGCGGGCATCTGGGCGCGGGCCTAGGTGTGGTCGAACTGACGGTCGCGCTGCATCACTTGCTGGATACGCCCAAGGACATCCTGATCTGGGATGTCGGTCACCAATGCTATCCGCACAAGATTCTGACGGGCCGTCGCGACCGTATCCGCACGCTGCGTCAGGGTGGTGGACTGTCGGGCTTCACCAAGCGCTCGGAGAGCGAATACGACCCGTTCGGTGCCGCCCACGCCTCTACCTCGATCTCGGCGGGTCTGGGCTTTGCCGCTGCCCGCGATCAGCAGGGCGAGAACAACAAGGTCGTGGCCGTCATCGGTGACGGCTCGATCACGGCGGGCATGGCCTATGAGGCGATGAACAACGCCATCGAGGCGACGGACGGCCAGTTCATGGTCATCCTGAACGACAACGACATGTCGATCGCCCCGCCGGTCGGCGCCATGAGCGCCTATTTGGCCAAACAGGTTTCGGGCGACGCCTATCAGCGCGTTCGCAACTTCGGTAAGAAGTTCGTCGACCACATGCCGCGCCCCATCCGCGAGACCGCGCGCAAGGCCGAGGAATACGCCCGCGGCATGGTTGCCGGCGGCACCTTCTTCGAGGAACTGGGCTTCTACTACATCGGTCCGATTGATGGTCATGACATGAACCATCTGGTGCCGATCCTGAAGAACGCGCTGGCCATCACCGACAAGCCGGTGCTGGTCCACGTCGTGACCCAAAAGGGCAAGGGCTATGCCCCTGCCGAGAACAGCGCCGACAAATATCACGGCGTGGTCAAGTTCGACGTGGAGTCCGGCAAGCAGGCCAAGGCCATCTCGAACGCGCCCAGCTACACCAAGGTGTTCGGCACCGAGTTGATCAAGCACGCAGCAACCGATCCGAGCATTGTCGGCATCACCGCCGCCATGCCGTCGGGCACGGGCATTGACCTGTTCGGTCAGGCCTTCCCGGATCGTGTGTACGATGTGGGCATTGCCGAACAGCATGCCGTGACGTTCGCAGCCGGTATGGCTGCCGACGGCATGAAGCCGTTCTGCGCCATCTATTCGACCTTCCTGCAGCGCGGTTACGATCAGGTCGTCCACGATGTGGCCATTCAGTCGCTGCCGGTGCGCTTTGCCATGGACCGTGCGGGTCTGGTAGGGGCTGATGGGGCCACCCACGCCGGATCGTTCGATATCGGCTTCATGGGCGCTCTGCCGGGCATGGTGCTGATGGCCGCCGCCGACGAGGCCGAGCTGGCCGCCATGATCTCTACCTCGCTGGAAATCGACGACCGCCCGTCGGCCTTCCGCTATCCGCGCGGTGACGGCGTAGGCGTGGAAATCCCCGAACTGGCCAAGCCGCTGGAAATCGGTAAGGGCCGCATCGTCAAGGAAGGCACCAAGGTCGCCATCCTGTCGCTGGGCACCCGCCTGCAGGAAAGCCTGAAGGCCGCCGAAACGCTGGAACAGGCCGGTATCTCGACCACGGTCGCCGACGCCCGCTTCGCCAAGCCGCTGGACGAGGAGCTGATCCTGCGTCTGGCACGCGAGCATGAAGTGCTGATCACGGTGGAAGAGGGGGCTATGGGCGGCTTCGGTGCCTTTGTGCTGCAGATGCTGGCCGAAAAGGGCGCTCTGGATCGCGGCCTCAAGATCCGCACCATGCACCTGCCGGACATCTTCCAGGACCACAACAGCCCCGCCGCCATGTACGACGAGGCTGGCCTCAACGCGAAGCACATCGCCGCCAAGGCCATTGAGGCGCTGGGGTAATGTTAAAGGCCCTGCCGATAAAGCAGGGCGTTCATCTACTGCTGTCGACCGGGTTGGTCCGTAGTAAGGCGCATCCGCCAGAATTTATCGCTTCTCTCGTATACTGCCTGCGGCGTTAGCTTGTTAAAAGCTTTGAGAACGTCCTTTCCGACGCAAGCATTGCTATTTGCGTCGTAATACGCGAGCTGCTCTTTATTATATTGTAAGAGGTAGCTTGCAGCAGTTTCCTGATAAAGAAATCCACAATTTTTAAACTGCTGAAGCATCCATTCAGCGGCTTCATCTATGGTCATTGGGGTGTGACGTAAAGTTCTAGTACTTCTTCGACGTATTTTCCGCGTTCGGCGTTAGCGCCCTTGAACCATTGGCAAGTATATTCTTCATACTTACTGGCACTGAACGAGTTCATAGGTTCCCCTGGTACGTGTGCAATCGTCATTGCAGGGCCTCCAGACTTGAGTCTGACAACGTCACCTTTTTGAAATTTGTTAGCCATATGGTTCTCCGTTTGAAGTTAGATATGGCTACGCTTTTAGGGGTATCAAGGTTATTTTTAAATTTAATAAGCCAGCGCCAACCCGTCCTTACGCATCTCTGATGCCGCGCCATACGTCCAGCGCCCGTCGGAGTTTTGCTGCATCATGACATTCTGATAGCCGCCGAAGCCGCCGTCGGGCTCGCCTAGGCTCCAGCCCATTTCGGTCAGGCGGGCCTTGGTGGCGGCGGGGACGCCGCTTTCCAGATGCAGCTTGCCCGAGCCAGCGGCGGCGGGCTCTCCGGTCGGCTCGGTGGTGCCATAGTGCTGCCAGCGCGGTGCATCGCCCGCTTCCTGCGGGTCGAGGCCATAATCGACCATGTTGATGATGATCTGGGCCTGTCCCTGCGGCTGCATGCCGCCGCCCATGACGCCGTAGGCCATCCACGGCTTGCCATCCTTGCAGGCAAAGCCCGGAATGATGGTGTGGAAGGGGCGTTTGCCGGGGGCGTAGATGTTGGGGTGGCCGTCGGTGGTGGCGAACATCTCGCCACGGTTCTGGAACATGAAACCCAGAGTGCGGCCTGCGCCGTCATCGGCCACCAGACCGCAGCCCATGCCGCGATAGTTGGACTGGATCCAGCTGACCATCATGCCGTCGCTGTCGGCGACGCTGAAATAGGTGGTGTCGCCCTGCGTCGGCGCATCGCCGGGGAAGACGCGGTCCATCACGCGGTTGGGGTTGATCAGGCGGGCGCGCTCGGCGGCATAGGCCTTGGAGTTCAGCCATTCGACGGGCGTTTCGCTGAAACGGGCGTCGGCGAACCATTTGGCACGGTCCTCGAACGCCAGACGCTTGGCCTCGGCCTGATGGTGGATCGAGGCCGCCGACTGGAAGCCCATGGCCCTCAGGTCAAACTGTTCGCAGATGTTGAGGAGTTGGTTGGTCGACAGCCCCTGAGTGTTCGGGCCAAGACCATAGACATCCACGCCGCGATAGTTGGTTCGGATCGGCTCGACCCACTCGGTCTGGTGGGCATTCAGGTCTGCCTTGGTCATCCAGCCGCCGATGCGGCTGAAATAGCCCTCGATGGCATCGGCAATGGGGCCGTTATAGAAGGCGTCGCGCCCGCCCTCGGCGATCAGGCGCAGGGTGCGGCCTAGATCGGGGTTGGCGAATATCTGGCCCGTCTTGGCGGTCTCGCCATTGGGGGCATAGACCTTGCGGCGGTTGTCGTGTTCTTCGATCACATCGCGGTTGCGCTCGAACACAGCCATGTTGCGCTCGAGATAGAAGGCGATGACCTGCGGCACCGGAACGCCCTGTTCGCACAGCTCGGCGACGGGCAGCAGCACATCCTTCCACGGCAGCTTTCCGTATTTCTGGTGGGCGCTCCACCATGCATCGACCGTACCGGGCACATTGACCGTCACCGCCCCATAACGGGGCAAGAGGCCATCCTTGGCGCGGCTGCGAACGGTCTCCAGCCCCAGCAGGCGAGGCGAGGGGCCGGAGCCGTTAAAGCCCACGACCTTGCCCTGTTTCGGGTCCCACAGCATGCAGAAGGCATCGCCGCCAATGCCATTGCCGGTGGGTTCGAGGAAGCCAAGCGCCGCGTTAATGGCGATGGCAGCGTCGATCGCCGATCCGCCGCGTTTCAGCGTCTCTATGCCCATAAGGGTGGCGATGGGGTGCGCGGTCGCCGCCGCGCCATGCTGGCCCCAAACGGTCGAGCGTCCAACATACTTCGCCCCCGTGATCCGGTCGCCCATGCCGACCACCTGGTCAGGCGGCGTGGGGGCAGGGCGGCTGCGCGGTGCGGGCGGTGTCGCCTGCGTGGCGCTTGCATTGGCGGGCAGGGCTCCGGCCAGAGCGGCTCCGGCGGGCAGGGCGGTCAGGAAGGTGCGACGACGCATGGGATGATCCCCCTCAGGATACTGAGCCTGCATTGGGGGATGAACTTGGCAGTCGCGCAAGGGCCAAGCTGACGTTCAGGCAAAGAAAAAGGGCTGCATCCGAAGATGCAGCCCTTAAATCCGTAGGCGATGAAGCCGAAGACTATTCGATGTCTTCGTTCAGCAGGCCGACCTTGAACATGCCGTTTTCCTGCAGGGTGTTCATCACTTCCATGAACTCGTTGTAGGTCACGTCAGCCTGAGCGCGGACGAAGACGCGTTCTTCGCGGCAGTCAGCGACAGCGCCTTGAGCGGCGCAGACGTCAGCAGCCAGAGTCGGCAGAGCCGTCTTCTTGTCTGCGATGTACAGGTCACCACCGTTCTGGATGGAGACGTAAACCGGTTCTTTCGGCTTTTCGTTCGAAGCCGAAGGCACTGCCGGCGGCAGGTCCAGCTTGATCGAAACGGTTGCCATCGGTGCCGCGACCATGAAGATGATCAGCAGAACCAGCATAATATCTACGAACGGAGTGACGTTGATCTCAGAGTTCTGAGAAGCACCACCCTTACCGCCACCAAGCTTCGCACCCATGCGATCTCGTCCTCATCATGGCCCAACCGATACGGCGGGCTGCACTGAAAGTCTGGATTAGTTCTTGGCGTCGGATTGACGGCTTGTAAACCCGTCTTTCGGCCCAAAACGTCACAGGACGAAATAAGCTTGCGAAATTAGGGGGTGAAACTTCGCACAGCGAATGAATTCATCCCCTTGAACGCGATACGCAAACCGTTGGTCTGCGAAATGGAGGCGTGAATCAGCCTTTGGCCAGCTTCAGGAATCGCTCGACCAGAGCGTTGTCCTGTTTGAATACGCCGGTGAAACGCGTCGTTACGGTTGTGACGTGGCGGTGATGCACGCCACGGGTGGTCATGCACTGGTGGGCCGCATCGACCATGACCGCCACGCCCTTGGGCTGCAGGTGCTGTTCAATCGCCTCGATGATGTCGTTGGTCAGGGTTTCCTGATTTTGGAGGCGGCGGGCGAAGATCTCGACCACTCGGGCCAGCTTGGAGATGCCGACAACCTTTTCGCCCGGAATATAGGCGACCCACGCCTTGCCGAGGAACGGGGCAAGGTGGTGCTCGCAGTGGCTCTCGACCTCGATCTCCTTGAGGATGACCATGTCGTCATAGCCGGTCACGTCCTCGAACGTGCGCGACAGTTCCTTGGAGGCGTCGGCGTCGTAACCGTCGAACCATTCGCTATAGGCATCAACCACGCGCTTTGGCGTGTCGATCAGGCCCGGACGATCAGGGTTGTCGCCAGCCCACGCGATCAGGGTGCGCACGGCCTCCAGCGCCTGTTCGCGGCTGGGGCGCACGATAGCGCCTTCATTGGCGGCGAGAACGGGCTTGGCGGGCGTGGTCATGAAGATCGTTTCCGAGGGGGACGCGTTTGCGTCCCGTGAATATAGGCGACTACCGCACCCCTAATGGTTTATCAGGACGCGCGGACTGTTTATCAGGCCGCTATATGGGACGTTTGGTACGTCCTGCAAGAAAACTCGCACAAAGACTTTTATACAATGGCCCTGCATATCTATGACACCCTGCGCCGTGAAAAGCGCCTGTTCGAGCCGCGCGATCCGAACCGGGTGACACTCTATGTGTGTGGTCCGACCGTTTACGACTATGCCCACATCGGCAATGCGCGCCCGCCGGTGGTGTTCGACGTGCTGGTCCGTCTGCTGCGCAAGACCTATGGCGAGGACAAGGTGATCTATGCGCGCAACGTCACCGACGTGGACGACAAGATCAACGCCAAGGCCGCCAAGGAAGGCGTCGCTATCGGCGAAGTCACCTCGCGCTATGAAGCAGCCTATTTGTCGGACATGGCGCTGCTGAACGTATCGCCGCCGGACATGGCCCCGCACGTGACCGACCATATGGATGCGATCATCCAGCAGATTCAGGCCATCATCGACAGCGGCTGCGCCTATGCTGCCGAGGGACATGTGCTGTTTGATGTGTCGTCCTATCCCTCCTATGGCGCTCTGTCGGGCCGCAATCTGGATGACATGATCGCCGGTGCCCGCGTGGAAGTGGCTCCCTATAAGAAGAACCCGCACGACTTCGTGCTGTGGAAGCCGTCCAAGAAGGACGAGCCGTCTTGGGCATCTCCGTGGGGCGAGGGACGTCCGGGCTGGCACATCGAATGCTCGGCTATGATCGAGAAGAACCTCGGCCTACCGATCGACATCCACGGCGGCGGTATCGATCTGGCCTTCCCGCACCACGAGAACGAAATCGCGCAGGGCGTCTGCGCCCACGGTCATGCACATGCCGACCACGCGCACGATGAATACGCCCGCTACTGGATGCACAACGGCTTCCTGACGGTGGACGCCGAGAAGATGTCCAAGTCGATCGGCAACGTCCTGCTGCTGAACAACCTTGTGAAGGCCATGCCGGGCGAGGTTGTGCGTTGGGCCCTGCTGAGTGCCCACTATCGCCAACCGCTGGACTGGAACCAGAACCTGCTGGAACAGTCGCGCAAGAACCTAGACCGTCTGTACGGCGTGCTGCGCGATGCCGACGCCAAGCTGAGCGACTTCGACTACGACACGCTCGAAGAGCCGGAAATGGAGTTGGCCGAGCAGGAGTTGAATCCGTTGCTCGATGCGCTGGACGACGACCTGAACACGCCCGGTGCCATTGCCCAGTTGTTCGCTCTGGGTAATGCCCTACGCGACCTGCTGAACGATGCCGAGGCCGACATCAATGATTTGGCCATGGCCCGCTGGAGCCTGCGCGAAGGTGCTGATCTGCTCGGTGTGTTGTCCATGACGCCCGAGCAGTGGTTCACCGGTGGTGACGATGCCCTGAAGGTTGAGGTCGAAGCCCTGCTGGAGCAACGCGCTGCCGCCCGTGCTGAAAAGAACTGGGCCGAGGCGGACCGCATTCGGGATCGTCTCAACGAGCTCGACGTCGTGGTCATGGATGGCCCCACCGGCGCGACGTGGCGCGTGAAGGGCTAAGCTTGTTGCCCCAAGAAAAGTTGAAGCCCCGTGGTGAAAACCGCGGGGCTTTATCTTTTTTGTGCTCAAGTTTTTGAGGGCTGATTTCCTAGAAATGCTGGGGATTTTGGCGGAATGACGAAATGTATTTCTTGTCGCGACTTATTTATTTTCGATTTGGCACTTGAATAAAAATCAAAAAGGCGCATCTTGGTTTTGTCGAAAATCTCTGCGCAACGCTCTATCTTCTTTGTTCGCATTGAGATCTACCGTTCCCCTAGACCCCGACAGTCCTCAGAAATGTTTTCTGACGATTTCTTTCTACGGAGGTCATTCAAATGGCTACTGGTATCGTCAAGTGGTACAACCCGACTAAAGGTTTTGGTTTCATCGCTCCTGACCAAGGCGGCGGCGACGTGTTCGTTCACGTCTCGGCAGTTGAGCGTGCAGGCATGAATGGCCTGAATGAAGGTCAAGCCGTGTCGTACGAGCTGGAGCGCGACCAGCGCTCGGGCAAGACCTCGGCCGGTCAACTGCAAGCGGCCTAAGCCCGCTTCTCCGGAAAGGCCTTAGGCCTGCTGGAATGCAGATTTGAAAAACCCCGCTGGCAACAGCGGGGTTTTTTTATTTCAGGCCGCCTGTGAGGATGGCAGGATGAAGGGGGAGATGGCGTTCATCGCCAAATCCACATGAATCTGCTTCTCGCCCACGGGGGCCACATAGAAGATGGCTTCCTCGGCGTCCTTCATCGTTGCCATGGATGCGATCATCCAGGCCGCAAGATATTGCGACGCCATACAGCCGCCTGCCGTTGCCACGCGTCCGTGAGCGACTAAGGGGGCCTCGATTACATTCACGCCAGCCTCGACGACCCATGGCTTGGTCGCTTGATACCGCTCCCCACCAGCACGGCATCGGCCTCGGGCAGAAACTCCAGACCCCTCTGACCGGTAATGGTGACCCCGTTCATGGAGGTGACCTGCGGGGTCGGGGTGGTAATCAGTGCCTCCCACCCCTTTGCGCGCATGCGGTTGAGGATTCCGGCTGCGATAAAGGAATCCAGCTCGTTGAAGCCATCGAGGGTGAGAACGGCGATTTTCATAAGCTGAAGCTCAGTTAAAAACGCCGTCCGTCTATGGGGTAGTTCACCTTCCGCGCGGCGAATTCATTATCCAGCTATTCGTTGCGCTGTTTGAAATGCTGGATGCGTTCGCCGGTGGACTGGCCCACGCCCGAGTTGTCCACCTGTACCGTCGCAATGCCTTTTGCGGCCAGTGCTTCTGCCAGCAGGCCCATGCTGCGTGCACCCGAGATCCTCTGGTCGCGGGTATGCGGCCCGTTGCCCTGCACGTGCACCAGCGGCCTTGGGGCAACCTTCGGGCAGGGTGAGGGTGTCGGCCAGCACAGCACCACCCGCAGGAATGCTCAGCTGTACATCGCGGACCTGTGCTGTTGCCACCCACCAAAAGGAATGAGGCGGCAAGTCCGGCGAGCAAGGCCGATCATCCGATGCCCGCAGCAACCAAAAGACCCGCTCCGGTGGGAGCGGGCCTCTATGCCGATCAGCGTGCGCGGCGAATGAGTTCTTCGGCCAGCGTATCAGTCAAATAGCCATCAGCGACACGGCCGTTAGCAGCCTGCCAGCGGCGCAGGGCAGCGCGGGTGTTGGCACCGATTACACCGTCGACGCCTTGGGTGTCGTATCCCATCCTGGTCAGGGCCGTTTGGGCACCGACGCGCTGTTCGCGGGTCAAGGGACCGTCGTTGGGCCAAGTCGCCGTCAGGCCCGGCTTGCCGGTCACGCCGTCGGCAATCATGCCGATGGCCAGCGCATAGCTGACCGAGTTGTTATAGCGGCGGATGACATAGTGGTTGGGCAGGGCCAGAAATACCGGACCGCGTGCGCCCTGTGGCAGCAGGATGGTCGCGCCCTCGGCCATTTCGGCTTCGTTGAGTTGCTGGTTGTTGGCCAGACGAACGCCACGCGATTGCCAATACGACCACGGATGCTTGGGACCTTCGGCTTCGGTGTAGTCGAAGTTGGACGGCAGGATGACTTCATAGGCCCAGCCCTGACCACGCTTCCAGCCCGCTTGCGCCAGCAGGTTGGCTGCGGAAGCCAGAGCGTCTGCGTCCGAACCCCAGATGTCGACCTTTCCGTCTTCGTTCTGGTCGACGCCCAGCTTCAGATAGTTGTCCGGCATGAACTGGGTCTGGCCCATGGCTCCGGCCCAGCTGCCCTTCAGGCCGGCGCGGTCTCGCTTGCCGTCCACAACGATATCAAGCGCGTATTTCAGTTGCTCCTCGGCCCAGGCGCGGCGGCGGCCATCATAGGCAAGGGTGGCCAGAGAGCGAATGACGTCAAAGTCGCCCTGAACGGCACCGAAGGCGCTCTCCTGCGCCCAGATGCCGAGCAGGATCTCGGTAGGCACGCCGAATCGTTGCGGCACAGACCACGGCACGCGGTCTACCCGCTGGCGAGCCATGGCGATTCGTGAGGGCGCGGTGGCGTTCTGGATATAGGTGCCGGCCGGACGCGAGAATTCGGGTTGGTTGCGATCCAGTCGGATCACGCTGGCATTGGGGGTAAGACCCTCCAACTCTCGGGCGTACTCCCAGCGACGGTTCCCGCCGTGGCGATCAAGAAAGCCATTGCGCCACTGGTCAAAGCTGACGGCGTCATAAGCACCGCTGAGGTCCGTTTGGGCCGCTGGTGTCGTGTTCGTGGGCTCTGCCGGCGGGGCGACGGGCGTTCCGGACTGCGGGGGGGCAGTGGGGGCGGGAGCGGTCACGGGCACGATAGGTGTGCAGGCTGCAACCGATGCCACCAACATCAGGCGGAGGGTAATACGCATGAACACTAGGGTAACGTCCTCAAAATTCTCGACCACTCACAAGTGCGCGAAAGGAAAAGGGGTTTCCGTGAAAAGACTTAATGCGCGTTAAACTTCCGGCGCAATTCCCGCAGATATGGTGATTTCACCGCCTTCGGGGACTTTGTAAAAAGGCGTCCGGTGTTGACGTCGCGGCCATAGCTCTCTATAGGCACCGCTCCGCCGCGGGTTTGCTCGCGGCTTCGTTATTTTTCCGCCCTCACGGGCCTCCAATCATACGGGACGTCCGACCATGAAGGTCCGTAGCTCGCTGAAGTCGCTCAAGGGTCGCCACCGCGACTGCAAAATCGTTCGCCGCAAGGGCGTTCTGTACGTGATCAACAAGACCGATCCGCGCTTCAAAGCCAAGCAAGGCTAAGGAACGCGTGACGCCGCCGCTTCTTACGAAGCTGCGGATGTCTAGTTGGTGGACACACAGTTCCACAAGGCCATGGGCTCCGGTCCATGGCCTTTTTCGTGCGTGGAATCAGGTCACAGCGAATCCGCTACGGTGTTTTTCGAATCTGTGGGTTGAGCCGACGGCGCGGGCGTGATTAGTCGCCAGCCAATCTTTCCTTTCCCGAGATCGCCGGAGGTCCACCTTGGACGATGCATCCTTCGAAAACCCAGACGTCATGACCGCCGCGGCCCAAGGCCGTCTGCGCACCATCATCGAGCGCATCGAGCGCCTCGAAGAAGACAAGAAAGCCGTCATGGAAGACATGAAGGAGGTCTTCGCCGAGGCCAAGGGCGAGGGCTATGACGTGAAAGTCCTGCGCAAGGTCATCCGCATCCGTAAGCAGGACCGCGCCAAGCGTCAGGAAGAGGAAGCAATCCTCGACCTGTACCTGTCGGCTCTGGGCGAAGTTTAAGCCCCTTGGGCCTTGGCGACGCGCTTGAAACGAAAGCCGCCACCCAGTCCCTATGAGTTACAGCGCAAGGCTGCCCAGCGGGCGGCCTTGAACGCTCTGAAACGCGCCCGCCGCTCTGCTGAGAAGGCGGGCGTTTCGCTGTCCGAATGGGAGGACGAGTTCCTCACCTCGGTCAGCGAGCGGGTGAAAGAACACGGCCGAGCCTTTGGCGATCCCGAACTGGGTGGCCCCGGTCAGGCTCTGTCGGCGATGCAGGGGCGTAAGCTTAAAGAGATTGCCAAAAAGGCTATTGGCGAGGACAACGGCCCGCCACAACGAAAACGAGGGGCACGCAAACCGTACCCCTCGCGCGATATCAACGACGAATAGTCTTACGGCAGCTTCCCAACGCTCATGGCGTTCAGGAACGGCGCATAGGCCGCTTCCCCCGCAGCCAGACCCACAAGGTTGTCCTGCTCAATATTCATCGTCAGGGCGTAGCGGTCTTTGACCGTGCCGATCAGGGTGCCGACCTTGCCGCCAGTGTCCTTGGCTTCGACCTCGATAGCGTAACGCAGGCCGTTGCCTTCCTTTACGGAGGACAGGAAATCGGGACCGCCCATTTCCGCCAGTGCGGCGGGGGCAGCCTTGGCCATCTCCTCGATACCTGCGGTCATCTGTAGCGCCGTCTTGGCGGCTTGCAGCGGCAGGGTGCGTCCCATCTCGGCCATCTGCGCCATGCCTGCGGGCACGTCTCCGAGGGGGCCTTGGGAATCGACGAGGATGATTGAGGTGCTGCTACCGGCTTCGCCCCACACCATCTCCACGGAATAGGCTTCGCAGTTGATCGCCGTGACCGGCTTGCCGCCGATGGCTACGGCGTCGGGCATTGCGGGCAGAAGGGGGTGTCCCTCGCAACTAGCAGGAAGAGCCAAAGCGGGCTGTGCAGCGGTCTCGCTGGTTGCGGATTGCGGTGACTGGCCACAGGCGCAGAGCACCAACGCGGCGGCCATGACGGTGTAGGCTGATTGTTTCAAAAACCCCTCCTCATCTCAACAATGGCAAAGGTTTCAGCATGCTTCGCTGCTTGCTCCAAATCAGAACAATGTCACATGTCGCGAAGGGGGAATGTTGATGAACAGTATTGCTAGGGGCTTCAAAAAGCTGCGGGATTTTCAGGGTCGTGATCGTCGATCCGAGTTTTGGCCCTATGCAGGGGTGATCATGGCGGTCAGCATGGTTCTAATGACTGTCGCCATTGTTCCGGCCATGCTCCAGCAGTTCGACCAGACGCTAGCCTTTGCAGAAGCGAACCCTGACCAAGCGAGCGTCTACCGTTCTGCCACCAACGTCCATGTCGTCATCCATGATCCGGCGGGGATGCCGCCGATGGATTACAGCGGGATGCTGGTGCCTTTGGCCATCATGCTGGTTGTCGTTGCGCTGTTGCTGTCTGCGGCGGTGACGCGTAGGCTTCATGACCGGGGCTTGTCGGGGCGCTGGGCCCTAATTCCCTTGGCGCTTTATGGCGTGGGCATCGTGTTCTGGATGCGCATGTTGGCCTCGATGTTGACCGACGCAACCGGCGACCCGTCATTCATGATCACCTTCATGCTGAACTTTCTTGTTCTAATGCTGGGTCAGCTGTCCTTGATTGCGCTGGTGATCGTACTGGCCCTCAAAGGAAAAACCGGTCCCAACCGCTACGGGCCGGAACCGGTTTGAAGGTTCGGGGAGGTTAGCGGTTAGCCCGCTTCCTTAATGTGGTCCTCAAGGCCCTGTTCGCGAACCTTGCGGTACAGGGTCGAGCGACCAATGCCGAGACGGCGGGCGATTTCCGACATATGGCCGGAATAGACTTCGATGGCATGCTGGATTAGATCGCGCTCGATCTCTTCCAGCGTGCGGACGTGGCCGCGCTCGTCGGTAATGCGGATCGGGCTATCGGGCGCGGGAGATGAGCTTTGAGCCGTTTCGGTCGAGGTTGAGAGGGCTTCGCCGTCGGGGCCTTCCATGACCGCGACCGGAGCATCCAACGGAGCCGCAACGCCCGAGATTGCCGGGAAGTCGTGCGGCTGCAACATCGGAGAATCGGCCAACACCAGCGCGCGATAGATGGTGTTCTCCAACTGGCGCACGTTGCCCGGCCAGTCATAGGCCTGCAGCAGGGCCATCGTCTCCGGCGAACAGCCGACGATGCGCTTGCTCTCTTCGATATTGAAGCGGGTGATGAAGTGGTCGATCAGGGCGGGAATGTCCTCGCGGCGCTCGCGAAGGGCAGGGGCCTCGATCGGGAAGACGTTCAGGCGATAGAAAAGGTCTTCGCGGAATGCCCCTTCCTTTACCTGCTGGGCCGGATCGCGGTTGGTCGCCGAGACGATACGCACGTCGACCTTCACGGGACGCTTGCCGCCCACCGGATCGACTTCGCCTTCCTGTAGGGCGCGCAGCAGTTTGACCTGGATATCCAGCGGCAGTTCGCCGATTTCATCGAGGAACAACGTGCCGCCATTGGCCTCTACGAACTTGCCGGCGTGCTTTTCATGGGCTCCGGTGAAGGCACCCTTTTCGTGGCCGAACAGGATGGACTCAACGAGGTTCGCCGGCAGCGCACCGCAGTTGACCGCGATGAACGGCTTGCCCGCGCGGGGGCTAGCACCGTGCAGGGCACGGGCGATGACTTCCTTACCGACGCCGCTTTCCCCGGTGATCAGAACGGGAATGGACGACTTGGCGGCGCGGGATCCTAGGGCCTTGACCATGCGCATCGGCGGGCTGTCGCCGACGATGTCGTCAAAGCTGGTGCGGCCGGTGGTGCGCTTCTTCAGGCGACCGATCTCGGCGGTGAGCTGCGTCATCTGCAGGGCGTTGCGCACGCCAACCAGAAGGCGCTCGGGACCGACGGGCTTGATGAAGAAGTCCTGCGCACCGGCCTGCATGGCGCGGACGACGGTTTCGATACCGCCATTGGCCGTCAGCACGATGACAGGGATGTTCACCCCCGCCGTGCGCAGTTCGGCCAGCGTCTCGAGGCCCGACGGACCACCCGGCATGACAAGGTCAAGCAGCACCACATCGGCACCACCGCCCTTGGTCAGGCGGTCGATGGCTTCGCCACCATTTTCGGCGTGGACGACGGCATAACCTTCACGCTCCAGAACCGCCTGAATCAGGCGGCGCTGGGTCGGATCATCGTCGACAACCAGAACGGTCTTGGCCATGGGTAGACACCCCTCACATCACTTAGTGCCGTCTTATTTTGACGAGGAACGGTCACTGATGTTCCTGTCTCTAAACGGCACTAATGAAGAACGGGTTTCCCAAAAACACTAGCTAAGTTAATGGCTAAGCTTAACGAGAGGTTGCGCTGCAATCGTGTTCTACCGCGAAATCAAACACCTTACCGTCCAGCTCCATCGGAACGGGGCCAAAGGGCGGTAACAGTTTCGGCTCGGTCAATTTTATTTTTTCGCCGTCTCCGGGGATCGACCGGCATGCATCGCGGGGTTGGTACATGCCAACGCGCTTCCAGTTAGCTTCGCTGTCCCGTTTGTACACGCCAAAGCTTGAGCCATTATAGTTCACGACGACCTCCGGTGTGCCATCGCTGTCCACATCCAGAAGGCGCGCCGCGCACTCTTGTGCCGTGCAGATATTGGGTGGCGGGAAGCCTTCCGGGGCTTTGGTGCCCTCGGGATAGAACACGATGCGAGAGGGCTGGTCGGGCTGGTTGACCTGCGTATAGCGATTGTCTAGCGCCGCCTTGGCACGTTTGGCGATCTCCGCATCCTCGGACTTGGCCAGTTCCTCGAGCGCCGCACGGCCTCGCGCGCCGGACTGCCAGCCAAGCCAGCGATAGGGAATGTCGTCCGCATCAAGGGTCGGCGACTTCAAGCGCGAAAGCTGGCTGTTGATCGATAGCTGCATCGGGTTCAGCCAAGGCGTCGAATAGGCCAGCAAGGTCGCGGCAGTTACCGCTCCCACAGCCACATTGGTGCGCTCCAATAGCGGCAGCCAGCCTTCACTGCGTCCCGCGCCCACGAACTGTGCGGCGACATACCCCAAGGCGTACATCAGCCCGATCATCGCGCCGGTAATGGCGATTACGCGCTCGACCGTCAGACCATATTGGCCGATGCGCACCCCAACGGCCCATAGCGCGAACAGGGTCATCGGCAGCAGCAACACACAGCCCACGCGCATAATGATGCGCAGCATGCCAGATCCGGACAGGTGTTCGGTCCCGTCCTGATAGACAGTGTTGATCAGGATAATCAGGCCCGCAGACGAAGCCAGCATCAGCCCTGCGGGGCTGAGCGAGGTATTGAGCTTGGAAAAGCCTGCGATAGGCAGGGCGATCAGGAAGGCACCGGCCAAAAGCACGGCGACGGGCAGCAGCCACGAAAGCAAGGTCAGCGCGACCGTGCGGATACCCTGCGTCAGGCCTTCGCGCACATCGGTGAGTTCCACGCCCAGCGCGAACACCAGAGACGAGGCAAAGAATACGAATGCCTTGTTCTCTATAATGTCTTCTACGACGCCTATGCCAATGGCGTTGAACAGGGCCGCACCCAGCCAGAGGATGAGCCAGAAGACGCCGAGGAACATCAGCGCCAACACAAGCTGGATGCCTGCCTTCCAGGCCGTCTCGTAATAGTTCGCATAGGGGGCGACGATCTGGCCCGACTGGACAGCCGGCACGATCAGGTGATGCGCACAGAACAAGGCTGCGGGCAGGCACACCATCATGACAGGGAAGCTGTAGGCGTTATCGATCAACCCGCTGGCCAATCCCAAACCGCCCAGTATAGCCGTAGCGATGACGCCCCAGATGACCGTCGCCCGAACGGGCATCTGACCGACTGCCGCAAGCCAGACAGGCGGAGCGAATGAAGCGACAAGCGCCCACGCTGCTAGGGGGCCTGTGTTGATGTCCCGAAACTCGGTCGCGCGATAAAGGCCGAAGAGCAATGCGCCCTGAAGCAGGCCTACCGCCAACCGGAAGATCAGCCGCCCTGTCCCGTCGTCGTCGCGCTGCCGCCCCAGTCGCGGTCTGGCATTCGGTGAAAACAGGTGGTCCATGGTGGTGCCCCGGTCGATATTTGCGCGGAGCATGACACAGAACAGCAGTCTAACAAGGGATGAAGCCCTGAAACCCTTGTCAGCGCAGCATCCAGACCCCACAAACATAGTTATGAACGCGCCCGTCAAGCCGACCGAATTCGCCGACGCCCCCCTATGGGACCTGTCTGACCTCTATGCCTCGCGTGAGGATGCCCGCATCCAGACCGATCTGGATCGCGCCCGTGCACTGGTGGACCAGCTCAATACCTATCAAGGCAAGTTGACCGCACTGTCGGGTGCCGAGTTGGGTCTGGCGCTGGACGAGGTGATCCGCACCTATGAAGAGGCCAGCGAGATCCTCGGGGCGCTGGGCGCATTTGCCTTCCTCGGCGCTTCGACCGACCGCGAAAATGCGCAGGCCCAGAGCTTTGAAGCCGATGTGCGCGAAAAGATCACTGCCATCGCCACGCCGACCGTGTGGGTGACGCTGGAAATCAACCAACTCGACGACGAGGCCGTGAAGGCCGCTCTCGAAGCGCATGAACCTGCCCGCCGCTGGGCACCGTGGCTGCGCCGCCTGCGGGCGATGAAGCCGCATGAACTGTCCGAAGAGCTGGAAACCTTCATCGCCGAGCGCGGGCCGCTACAGGCCCAGTGGTCGCGCCTGTTCGACGAGACGCTGGCGGCGCTGCGGGCGGATGTGGACGGCGAGAAGCTGACCCTGTCCGAAGGGTTGAACCGCCTGACCGATAAGGACGAGGCCAAGCGTGCCGCTGCGGGCAAGGCTATGACCGAGGCGTTCAACGGCATCACCCGCACGATGGGTATGGTGCTGAACACCATCGCCGCCGAAAAGGCGCTGGAGGATCGCAAGCGCGGCTTCAAACGCCCCGCCGACAGCCGCCATCTGGCCAATGAAGTGCACGGCGAGTCGGTGGATGCGATGGCCGAGGCCGTGGCCGAAGCCTATCCGCGCATCGCTCACCGCTATTACGCCCTGAAGGCCAAGCTGATGGGCAAGGACAAGCTGAACCACTGGGACCGCAACGCGCCCATCGGTCAGGCTGGATCGAAGACCTATGACTGGCAGGGCGGCAAGGAACTGGTGCTCAGCAGCTTTGCCGATCTGGGCGGTGATTTTGCCGAACGCGCCAACTGGTTCTTTGATCGTCCGTGGATCGATGCGCGTCCGCGTGCGGGCAAGCAGTCAGGGGCCTATTCGCACCCTGTGACGGCGAGCGCCCACCCCTATGTTTTCCTGAACTGGATGGGTGAGCGCCGCGATGTGCTGACGCTGGCGCACGAACTGGGCCATGGCGTTCACCAGACGCTGGCGGCGGGGCAGGGTGGCCTGCTGGCCGACACGCCGCTGACGCTGGCCGAGACGGCTTCGATCTTTGCCGAGGGTCTGACGTTCGACCGTCTGCTGGCCGAGGCGACGGACGAGGACCGCCGCGCCCTGCTGGCGGGCCGTATCGAGGATGGTTTGAACACGGTGGTGCGCCAGATCGCCTTCCACCGCTTCGAGACCCGATTCCACGATGAACGCGCCAAGGGCGAAGTCTCCGTCGAACGCATCAACCAGATTTGGACCGAGGAACTGACGGCCAGCCTTGGTCCGGCGGTTGACCTTGAAGGCTACGAGAACTGGTGGGCCTATGTCAGCCACT
>NZ_JSYD01000044.1:0-18598 GCF_054824005.1 Brevundimonas sp. GN22
CTGACGCTGGGCGTTCACAGCCGTATCGACGCCTTCGCCGAAGAGGTGATGGCGCTGGTTCCGGCGGGCAACGTCTACGTCAACCGCTCGATCATCGGCGCAGTCGTCGGCGTCCAGCCGTTCGGCGGCGAAGGCTTGTCGGGCACCGGCCCGAAAGCCGGTGGTCCGAACAGCTTGATCCGCTTCGCTGCGGAAAAGGCCATCAGCATCAACATCGCCGCCCAAGGCGGTGATCCGGCGCTGCTGAACCTGTAGGGATGCCAATGCGAGATCTCCGACACGCTTAGTCGCGTCGGAGATTTTTATTGACCATATTCTTTGAGGAACTGAGCGTACGTGCTTTTAATTCCATCAACAAATGGAATTCTTGGGGACCAACCTAGAGTTCGAATGCGGGATGAATCCATTAGTTTACGAGGTGTGCCATCAGGTTTTGATGAATCGAACTTTAGTTCGCCCTTGTAACCCACAACTTCTGCGACGGTTTCTGCCAAGTTTCTTATAGAGATGTCTTCACCGTAGCCAATATTAACTAAACCGGCTTCAGAGTAGTTCTGCATTAGAAAAACGCTTGCGTCGGCACAGTCGTCGGCATGCATAAACTCACGTCGAGGCACTCCCGTCCCCCAAACCTCTATGAATGGCGCATTATTGATACGCGCTTCGTGAGCCTTCCGAATTATAGCGGGAAGAACGTGACTGTTGTCGAGATCATAGTTGTCGCCGGGGCCGTACAGGTTCGTGGGCATGCCGCTAATATAGGGCAGCCCATATTGCTGGTTGTAGTATTCCGCTAGTTTTACGCCAGCTATCTTCGCTATGGCGTACGCCTCATTAGTAGGTTCAAGGGGGCCTGTCAGGAGGCTATCTTCTTTTATGGGCTGTTCCGCATGCTTTGGATAAATGCAGCTAGACCCCAAAAATAGCAGTTTTTCTACACCAGACGCAGCACAAGCTGAGATTACATTCGTGGAAATTAGTATGTTATCTCGCAGAAATTCTACAGGGAAGGTGTTGTTGGCCTGTATTCCACCAACCTTAGCCGCAGCAATGAAAGCTGCATGAGGTTTTTCTGTGTCCAGAAATCTCTGAACGTGATCTGGATTCCGAAGATCGACCTCTTGGCTTGTCGCAAAGACCACATGGCATTGTTCGTTTTCGAGCCGTCGTACTATGGCGGATCCCACCATGCCCCTATGACCGGCGACCCAAACCTTCTTGCCCACTAAAGAATAGCTAGCCATTAATCGCCGTACCCTCGGTTTTCATTCTGTACTAAATTTAGGTCAGATTGGACCATCTCCTCACAAAGCTCCTGCCATGACACTTCGGGTGTCCAGCCCAACTTTGCCTTAGCCTTGGAAGCATCACCGATCAGGAGATCGACTTCGGTAGGGCGGAAATAGCGAGGGTCAACCAAAACAAGTTCTCGACCTGTCGCGGCACAAATACCCTTTTCATCTATACCTGTCCCGGTCCACTGAATGTCCACATTGCAAACTTTGAATGCGTGAGTGACAAAATCTCTGATGGAGGTTGTTTGTCCCGTTGCTAGCACATAGTCGTCCGGCGTCTCTTGTTGAAGCATCAGCCACATTCCGCGCACATATTCTTTCGCATGGCCCCAATCGCGCTTGGCGTCTAGGTTACCAAGGTAAAGTTTGTCCTGGATACCGTGCTGTATCGCGCTTACGCCTCTTGTGATTTTGCGTGTCACAAACGTCTCGCCGCGGATGGGGCTCTCATGGTTGAACAGTATGCCATTCGAGGCGTGCATATTGTAGGCCTCGCGGTAATTGATCACTATCCAATACGCATACATTTTCGCGACAGCGTATGGCGAGCGCGGATAGAATGGAGTGTCTTCCCTTTGAGGAACAGCCTGAACTAAGCCGTAAAGTTCCGACGTTGAGGCCTGATAGAATTTGGTGGTCTTCTCTAACCCCGCGATACGAATGGCCTCCAATAAGCGTAGAGTGCCGATTCCATCGGCATTAGCCGTGTACTCGGGAGTTTCGAAAGAAACTTGCACGTGACTTTGGGCGGCTAAGTTATAAACTTCTGTAGGGCGAGTTTCGGCTACGAGACGGATGAGGTTTGTCGAGTCGGTGAGGTCGCCGTAATGTAGATGGAACCGCTTGTTTTCAACATGCGGGGGCTCGTAGATATGGTTGATGCGACCCGTGTTAAATGAAGACGAACGCCGTTTCACGCCATGCACTTCGTATCCCTTCTCTAAGAGAAGTTCTGCCAAATACGCTCCATCTTGGCCCGTTATTCCGGTCACGAGAGCTACTTTGCGTGTTGACATGAAAGCGTCCCTTTAAACGAGGATTAAGCACAGCAAAAAATGCGGCTATGAGAGTGGGTGACCTACCAACTTGGGTGGTAAGTATCAACATGATTGCGGCCATACCCCATTCAAAGGGGGGAGGCTTGATATCAAATCCATGATACCTTGAACTAATTTTTATAGGGCACGCGAGTGAAAATATGACACAGCCGGTTGGGCGAATAGGCAGGGGTCTCGCTAGGGAGGTAAGTACCCAGGCGAGAGTCATTCTGGCGTTGCTCGCGCGGGAAATGGTTACTCGCTACGGTCGTGAAGGAATCGGCTTCTTGTGGGTCATAGGAGAGCCGCTAATTTTTTGCCTAGGCGTCATTGCAATGTGGATGGCAATAAAGCCAGCCTATGAACATGGCGTGCCTGTGGGTGCCTTTGTGATGACGGGTTACATGTCCCTGCTGCTGCTACGCCATATGATCCAACAAACATTGGGAGCGATACAATCCAATATCGGGGTTCTTTATCATAGGCGCATAAGATTTTTGCATGTATATTTTGCGCGCGCTATGATTGAATTCCTTGGTACAACCTCTGCTTTTGTTATCGTTTACATATTATTATTCATGATTAAGCAGGTAGATACTCCTCAGGATTATCTTTTGTTGTACTGGGGCTGGGTTTCCCTCGCGGTTCTTTCTTTCGGGATTGCCTTAGTTTTAAGTGTTTTGGCTCTACGATTTGCCGTTGTTGAGAGGCTAACCCAGTTATTTACCTATATTCTTATACCATTGTCCGGCGCGTTTTTTACGGTCTCTATCATTCCTTCGGAATATAGAGGCACGTTCCTCATGATTCCGATACCAAGTGCGATCGAAATGGTTCGGGCAGGGGTTTTTGGTGAGTTTTTTGAGGCTTACTACTATCCCGTTTATCCAATGATATCTGGGTTGATATTAATTTGTTTTGGTATCCTCGGACTCGGCTTTGCTGCTAAATACGTTGAATTGGATTAGTCAACGGTGCCGGGATAGAAGTGACGAAAGAGGCTAACAGGATGAGTACCCATAACCTGCTCGGCGCGTTGCGCCGAGCATGGCTTCCCAGCCTAATTGTCGGGCTGCCGACGGCTGTAGCTTGTATCTACTTCGGTATCGTTGCTACGCCCCGATACGTGTCTGAAGCAAAGTTTGTAGTGCGATCACAAGAGACCAGTTCTCCTAACGCGCTAGGTTTGGCGCTTCAGGGCGTCGGACTTTCAAGCTCAACCACGGACGCATTTATTGTCCACGAGTACATCAAATCGCGAGACGCGTTTATCGAACTTTCCAAAAATGTGGATGTAGGAAAAGTATATGTCGCAAAAAGCGCTGACCCTTTTTCTCGCGCGATAAAGCCTTGGCAGTCAGGTGCGCAAGACGAACTGTTCAATGGAGTGCAATCCTACCTTAGCGTAGGATATGACGCTCGCAATGGAATCAGCGTCTTGCGGGTCCAAGCCTTTCGGCCTGAGGATGCCGTTGCAGTTACAAAACAGCTACTCAAGCAGAGCGAAGAGTTAGTAAATCAAATGAATGCGCGTGCTTCCGCGCGAGCTCTATTTGAGGCTAGCCAGCATGTAGAGCGCGCAGAGCGCACGCTGATAGAGCATCAAAAAGCAATCACGGAATTTAGGAACTCGAACAATTTTGTGGATCCTAAATTCGTTTCCCAGCTATCGGGAGAAGTTTTAGGAGCTCTCAAGGTTCGTGAATCGCAACTCAATGCGGAGATATCTGCATTGCGAACGGACACTCCTAATAGCCCGTTGCTTCCAAAAATGCTGGCTACGCTAGCGGGGGTGAAGTCTGAGATCGAGGCTGAAGAGGCCAAGATATCAGGTAGTGCTAAAAGCTATGCACCGTTGGTTGGCCGGTATGAGGCGCTAGTCGCAAATCTCGAACGCGCTGAGCGTGGCTATACTGAGAGTGTTGCGGCGTTGGAGATAGCTAGGCGCAATCAAGGTAAGCAGCAGCTATTCATAGAAAATATCACACAGCCGAGTTATGAGGACGTTGCAGCACAGCCCAAGCGCCTTCGGAGTATTCTTACGGTCTTGCTAACTTCGCTGCTTATTTACAGTGTCATTTGGTTAGTTTGGACGGGTGTTAGAGAACATAAGCAAGGTTGAAGATTGAAGGTTCAATGTTGGATTTGACGCGTCCCTCGCTGGTAGTTGAACATTTAGGACTGACCTATGCTGGTAGTCGTGGTCGACCTGTTTTGCGTGATGTGTCCTTCGAGATGTTTGAATCGGACCGGATCGCTCTACTAGGCCGAAATGGACAAGGAAAGTCGACGCTTATTAAACTTTTGGGCGGGGTCCTTAGGCCCTCATTGGGGCACATCACTTGGAGGATGACCAGTTCCTGGCCAATTGGATTTGCTGGCGGCTTCCAAGGAAGCCTCACAGGCTACGATAATATTCGTTTTCTGTCTCGTGTTTACGGGGCTGAATATGCGGCGACTCTAGAGAAAGTCGAAGATTTTGCTGAACTAGGTTCTGCACTTAAGAGACCGGTTAAGCAGTATTCCTCAGGTATGCGCGCACGACTGGCTTTTGGACTATCGCTGGCAGTTGAGTTTGACTGCTACCTGATTGATGAACTCGTGGCTGTTGGTGATGCTAAGTTTCAGCGTAAATGCCAAGATGAGTTGTTCCAAAAGCGCAGGGACCGATCATTTATTATTGCATCTCACGACCTGCATCTTTTGAGTAATGTCGCTGAGAAGGCCATTATAATTGATAGTGGAGAGGCGCGTGTGTACGAGGATGTGGATGAAGCGATCGAGATTTACCAATGGCTAAGGGCCTAGGGGCGGCTATCTTTGTCTATTGAGCCAGCAAACTAGATCGTGCACGTCGGGGCGTTTACCGTTCCCTACTTCACTGACGAACCTGAACCAGGTTGTCGAGTTTTGATACGGGAAGACTGCCCACACCGTATGCCCTTCCTCGGTCTGTATGTTTAGCGATATTTCTTTAAGTGATTCCGTCGGGAGATGAATCCACCGTGGAGTAGCGTCTATGGTAAAATCTAATGTAGATTTGTTAATCACAGACTTACACGCGGATTTTTTAGATGAGGTAAGCAGGATTGCTAATGAACTCGGGGGGGAGGCTTCTTTAAATTCCCATTCATACCATATAACCGACTCATCTTCCGATCTGCATTGCATTGAAATGTTAAAATCGTTTTTATAAACGTTGTTCACTACATTATTTTTAAATACGGGGCTGTCGAGCTCCAAACAAACATTGATAACTTCATTAAAGGGTTGCTCCCCCAATTCGCATAGGTACTGCGCCACATCTATTGCGTATCTTGCGTGATGCTGCAGATCGAGTAGAAGTTTAATAGCTTCTTCTCTGTTGCCGGAGTCCTTCTCCAGGCAAGCCAAGGCGTATCTCGCGCTGACATTCTCATAATCTAATCTAACGCTGTTGCGGTAATGCATCAACGCAAGATCAAATTGCCCCATTTGCCGATAGGCGTATCCGATCTCAGCTTCAATCGTAGATACTCGGGGGGGAGATGTTTGTATTCGTGTCAGGTGATGAACTACGTTCGGCCAATCGCGCAATGCTTTCAGACTACGGAGTCGGCCGCCATAGGCCATCCGCAATGCGCGCGTTCCAAGTCGCGAGTTGATTTTAAAAGATTTCATAGAATCGATATCCTGCGAAGGAAGACATCAGCTTGGTCTTTTATCGCTGTCTGCCGTATTAAAATTATCGAAATGAGGTTCTCTCGTCGAAGAGGAAAATCTACCGTTGAAAGTGAATAGATACTTTTAATGTTCAGATCAAAGCTTACGGCTACGTCGTTAATCGATGCCGCCACTGTAACAGGTTGGTCCTTCATAAAATCAAACGTTATTATGCTTGGCATCCCCGCGCTTAAATCCAATTTGAAACGAATTTCGTAAGAGCTCGATACCAGCCGAGCCGCATCATTACTGTTAAGAGTAATGCCGCTCGTGACGTGTCCTTTCGGGTACTCGTAGATTCTTAGCTCACCTTCAGTCAGCCACAAAGAATCAAGCCTCTCCTCACGGATCGCAACAGCGTCAGGCCGAGAGCGTTCATTAGTTATCGACATCAGAGACGGAACAGATCTCGCGAGGCGCACTAGGAAGCTCTCATATACATCGACACCTTGGTAATATGCGGTCGTCAATGGTCGGCTAAGATCAACGGTATCTTCAGGGGGCGAAAAACTACCGAGGTAGAGTTCGATTTGCGCTAGGACCTCTGGAATGCAGGCCTGCCATTGTTCATGACCCAGCTTCACAGTCGTAGCGGCTAACGCCCCAATTCTACGGGCAGTATCGCTATCCAAGTTAATAACCGGATCGGGGGAAGTATTGAACAAAATCCCATTGGACCAGTTTGATATATACTCGTTATGGGTGGGCATGTCATAGGCGATAACAACCATTCCGCGGGCCATAGCTTCTAAAAAGCCCATCCCGATGCCCTCTGCGTGGCGGGGTGCTACGTACACATTAAAGTTCGACAAGTGCTCTTTGTAAGCTGCGCCGTTCTCATACCATTTCGACACGGTAGTTTTAGCACCTTTTACAATGGGTGCTGAAACCGTTTTTGCAGGCAGATCGGGGGCATCATGAACATGAAATTTCTTGATGTTGCCCTGGATCATCCGAGCGACCAAATCAGCGGTAAGCCCTTCCCGAGGACGGCGTTGCCAAAAGAAAACGTTCAGGCCTTCGTCAAACCTTGCCTGGTTGTCGGATGTGTCGGGGAGCGGAAAATACTTCACGAGAACCGAGTTGTTTCCGAGTGCAATCTGTTTAGTGTGAAGTGTTAAAGAAAAGTTGATAAATAGAGCTCTTGACGCGATGCTCCAGTGTATGTCCGGCATATTTGCAGAGCCGTCGTACATAGGGATCACTATGGTTGGCTTACCAGCCGACAGAAATGCGGGTGCCAAATAATCCATCTGCCACAGCAAGGCTGCATCGCAAGTAGCTAGACTATCCGCCCAGTCCTGTAGTGTCTCATTCTCTGGATCAATAAACACACGATCAACTTCAAATCTCTGCTGAAGAATATCGATGAAAAAATCGCTGGACTTCGTTTTCTTATGGAAGACGTGATCGACGAAAAGGATCTTTTTCATTTCATCAACTCCGAAAAGGAAGCGTTGTTATCAAAATTGAACCGAAAGCGTGACTGCATCGCCTTGATAATCAACTTGTCACGTTTCTCAGACGCCAGTTTGATGATTGCATCGATCATCTCGTTTTCGTCTTTCACGACATATCCCGCGCTATAATACTCAATAATGTTTGAGAATGCGGATCCGGCAAATGTTATTGCGGGTCTTCCGTAGTAAATAGCCTCCATGAGTACAGCGGATCCCCGAAGCTTGTAAACTTCAGTATCATAGGGTAGCAACACTGCATGACTACGAGCGAACGTTCTCCGTAGCAGTTCTGGCGAGATAGCAGTAGGTTGCACCTCGACCCCTGGTATGGAATAGACAGATCTACATTGGTCGATGTGAGATACAGCATCCTTACCTGGGAGAAGCTGGGTAATAAACCTGATCTGGCACTCGGGATCCTGAGACCGCACGCTTTCAAAAATGTTAGCAAGACGATTAAAACCTTTATCATGACGAGCAGATCCTGCACAGTAAAAGGTAAAGGGAGAATCCAAATCGTAAGGTAAAATTTCGCCCATCTCGGGGTAAGCGGTAACACTCACCTCAGTGCCCAAAAGGGGCGCAAGGTGGTCCGCATATTTAGGAGTTTCTGCGCTGAATCTCATTCGTATGCCGGCGCGAATGGCGGATCGTACGCGCGCCATCAGCTCTTGAAACGGGGATCGGTATAACTGAGATGCGTTCTCCATTACGCCTATAAAACGTAAAACGACACTAGGTCGTGCTTCTGCATCTATATTGTGAAGGGCGTTGATTAATCCTATTGTTCCATAAAAATCCGCATGAGGAAGAAAAATTGTATCATTTTTATTTATAAAGTAAGATGCAATGATATTCTGCATGTCTAGAGTAGCGCGCGCCTCATTATCATCATAAATTGTTATATCAGCGGGCACGCGTTTTTTCTGATCTATTGGCGCCACGTCCTTGAAGTAATCGTAGTAGTAGAAGCCAAAATCAGGTCTAAATTTATTTTTTTTAACCAATTCCGCTGGCAGCGCGCTCGAGCACAGAGCTATGCTCTCGTCGTAATACTTTTCCACGTTATCGCGAAAATATTTTAGCGATGGCGCATTATGTCCATAAGGAAGTGCGCAGACGGGATCACAGACGAACACTCTGCGATGTATATTTTGGGTCATTCTGCGTTCTCTAAGTTAAAGTAAGCGCCTATATACGGCGTCAAGTCGTTCTCGATATGCGACGTTACTAAATTTTGCCGCCACTTTCCGCCCTCGGCAAACAATTTCGTCACTTTCTGAGATGGTGTCGCTCATAAAACGTATTGCTTGCCTAATGGACGACACGTCATGCGGATCGACGTAGACTCCCGCATCTCCGCCAATTTCCTGTGTTGCGCCACCCCTGGAAGTAATCACTGGAGTTCCGAGTGCCATTGACTCTAGGATGGGTAGGCCGAACCCTTCGTAAAGGGAAGGAAAGATAGTCGCTCTAGCACCTCGTATGAGTGTGTAGAGCAAGTTCTTGGAGAGAAAATCGTATTGGATTATCCTCTGTGATAATCCTGATTGTGATGATCTAATGGTCTCAATAAGTTCCAGCTGCGATTTCTCCAACCATCCTATTTTTCCAACTAGTACTAATGGAATATCGCACCCCGACGTAGCATAGGCCTCGACTATTCGAGCCAGATTTTTCTTTGGCTCAATAGCGCCGAAATGCAGGAAGAAGCCTTTCCATCCAAGATTAAATATAGATGCCAGGTCATTCTCAATTTCATCATCTGATCGGTCTGATATGTCATTTGGGATGTCGATGGCCTGATAAGTTGTAGTAATTCTGCGCTCGTCAGCCCCAAGAATTTCAATCAAGTCTCGTTTGGTTGTATCGGAGACAGCTATAATGTGATCTGCTTTGGATATAATGTCCATGCAAAGAGTATAGAAGATAGATTTGTTCTCGAGAGTTGTGTGGGGTATCTTTAAGGGGATTAAGTCATGAAATGTATATATGTTCAGTCTACCTTTCGCGTTTAGAGGAAGGGGGCAAGTCCAGTGCATTACATCAGGCTGTTCTGATTGGGGTTTAAAACGCACTGGAGTAAAGTGCCGATTGTTACGATATCCCTGGTTGGCGCGGTGGAAGATATTCTCTTCTACCCAGAAAGTGTTCGCCTCAATATTTTTCCCGTTCGGGGTAATGACCTGACCAGAGGGTTTTACGAGCCTAACGTTAGCGCCGAACATGTTAGTTCGATTGCGGACATACCGTTTGATTTTTTGAATGCTCTTAGATTGTGCTGGACGGGGGGCTGCGTCTGTTAGGGCCACTTCATTGAGCAGATCAACGTGGCTGACAGGGGCCGAAAGGGCGTACATAACTTGGGTTTCGTATCCTAAGCTGTGCAAGTTGCTCAATAAATTTCGACCGTAGGTCGCGATGCCTGTGCCTTGCGCTAGGCCAATGTTGAATCCGTCAATGCAAATTTTTGTCATGAGTAGCTTCGGGTTAGTTTGGCCAGTTGCGGGTGCGGCTCAGAGAGCTGGGGGCGAGGCGGTTAAGTCGGCGGGCGATCCAAATGGCGGTATCTATGAGTGCCTCTAGATCGTATCCGGTTTCAAAGCCTGCACGATGAAGTGCATACACAAGGTCTTCGGTGGCCAAATTGCCCGTAGCACCCGGTGCAAACGGACAACCGCCGATCCCGCCGACCGAGGCATCCAGAATGTCGATGCCCGCCTCTACGCCTGCGTAGGCGTTGGCGAGGCCGGTATTGCGCGTGTCGTGGAAATGCAGGCGCAGTTTGGCTTCCCGGGCCACCTTGCGGGCGGCTTCGATCTTGCGCGTGACGCTCCACGGGTCGGCGACGCCGATGGTGTCGGCCAGGGCGATTTCCTTGAGGCCGAGTTCGGCGATTGCGCCGACCATGTCACTGACCTGATCCACCGAAATCTCGCCGTCGAAGGGGCAGCCCCAGACGCATGACAGCGTAGCCGACAATGACGGGACGTTTTCGCCCCCGCCCTCGGCATTGGCGCGGCCGGCAACGATATCGGACAGCATCTGTAGCTGTTCCTTCGGAGCCAGTCCCTGATTTTTGAGGCCAAAACCCTCGCTGACCGACAGGGAGACGTTGACCTCGTCCACGGGGGTGCCCAGTGCGCGGTCATAGCCCTTGCCGTTCAGCACAAGGCCAATGCGGCTGCGCCCAGCCTCGTTGGGAAGGCCCGCCATGACCTCTTCTGCGCCGGCCATCTGGGGTACGTATTTGGGATGGACGAAGCTGACGGCCTCGATGCGCTTTGCACCCGCGGCCTCGAGGCGGCGAACGAATTCCAGACGCACCTCGGGGGTGAGGACTGTTTTCTCGTTTTGGAGGCCGTCGCGCGGGCCGACCTCGACGATTTCGATAAAGCGGCGCGTCATGGACGGGGGGCGTCCTGAGGTTCGGTCACGGTTGGAGCATAGACGGTCAGCCTTACGTCCTCGCCATTGGAATAGTTGTGGCCGCGCACCTCGCCGACCGACCGGCTCGAGGTGCCAAGCTCTGCCAATGCCATGCGGAAGCTGCGTTCATCGCGCGCCTCAACGATAGCGGGGCGTCCCTCGGCCAATGCCTTGGCCGCGCCGGCACCGTCGGTCAGCTGGGTCTCGCGTCCCGTCAGGAAGACGAAGCTGGGTTCATGGAAGCCGGTGATCGCGACAGGGCCGGGGATATGCCCTTGCGCGGGATGGACACCGGCGCGGTTCAGCGTCTGCACCAGTTGCGGAGCAACGGACAAAGGTTTGAGCTGGCGCAGGGTGCCGCTGAAGGTAGCGTGACCGATAACACCAAAGATCATAGCCGCCAGAATAGCCGTCACCGCAGCGCGGTTGATCAGCATGAATCCGCCGATGGCAGCGGCCATCACCAGACTTACAATCGTCACATTGGCCCACGTCTGTGCCGTCGAGCGGCCAAACTCGGTCAGGCCGTACAGCACGACGAAGCTGAGGGCGACGGCGACCAGTAGGCTAAGTCCGGCCCCCGCCCATCGCGAGAAGCGTCCCAGCGACTGCGTCAGCGCAGCAGCCATCAAAAGCGCCAGCGCACCGAAGGTCGGCAGGGTGTAGTGAACCAGCTTGGTCGGTGCCAGTTCGAACACCAGCCACGCGGGCAACAGCCAGCAGATGGCGAAACGGACGATGGGCTCGGCGCGGCGCTTCCATGCGGTGACGATGGCAGCAGGCAACAGCAGAGTCGCGGGGAATAGCAAAATGGGTGACAGGGCCAGATAGGTACCGAACGGCGCACCATGGCTCTCGTGCGCGCCGACAAGTTTGGGGGCCAGATCGCCGCCCAGTGCCTGACGCCAGAAACCGCCGTCGGTAGCGATAGTGATGGCGATGGCCCACGGCCCGACGATGAGGGCCAATACCGGTATGCCCCAACCCCATCCCAGCTTGCCCAGCCAGCGGACGTTCCGGTCCCATAGTGTCAGGGCGAGAATGGTCAGCAGGGCGACCATCGGGCCAATAGGGCCCTTGATCAGGATGGACAGGCCGATGGCCAGCCAGAAGAGAAGCTTGTGTGATCTTTGCGGTGTCTCGCCCGCTCGCGTCGCCAGATAAATCCGCGCCAGAGCGGCTAGTGCCAGCGTCGTGAGGCCGCACAACATGGCATCTGTTTTGGCGATACCGGCCTCGGTCGATAGCAGGAAGGTTGTGCCCAATATGGCCCCCGCCAGAAAACCGGCGCGGCGATCAAGAGTGGCCGATCCCAGCCATGCTACGGCCCACGCCGCCAGCATCGCCCCGAGCAGGGAAGGAATGCGGTAGGGCTGGATGGCCCTGTGCGCCGGATCAGAAACGGTCGCGACCACAGCGGCCTGCATCCAGTGGATGCCGACCGGCTTTTTCCAACGCGGTTGATCCTGATAGCGGATGTCCACGAAGTCGCCGCTTTCCAGCATCTGCGATGTGGCTTGGGCGAATCGCGCTTCATCCCGATCCAGCGGCGGGAGCAGCAAAAGCCCCGGAAGCCCGGCAATCAGGGTGAGCAAGGCCGCGAGCGCAGGGCCGCGCCATCCGGCGATAAATCGATCCAGGTTCGGACGCGTCATGACCATAGTCGTATCACGCGTCGCTCAAAGGGTGAAAGCTTTTGCCGCGCAATAGAATGATCGGTTCGGCACAGGGCATATCCGAACGCCGAATGTTGGGTTACATCCACGCTATGACCTCTATCGCTTCGACGCCGTTGTCGCCTGACCCTACCGACGAGATCCTTATATCGGTGGTCGTGCCCGTCCATGACGAGGCGGGGGCAGCCGTTACTCTGGCGCGCGATATTGCGGCAGCGTTTGCGGGCCAGTCGTTTGAAATGATCTTCGTCGACGATGCCAGCCGGGATGACACCCTGAAGCGCCTGCGCGCCGCCAAGGATGAACTGCCGATGCTGCGCGTGCTGTCGCATGGTCAGAATGCGGGACAATCGCGGGCGGTGCGCAGCGGTGTTCTGGCGGCGCGGGGGTCCATTATCGTAACGTTGGACGGCGATGGACAGAATCCGCCCCACGACGCGCCGCGTCTGGTCCAAGCCTTGCGCGCGGCACCGGCTGAGGTCGGATTGGTGGGCGGCCGACGCGCCAAGCGGCAGGACAGCCAGGCCAAACGCAGCGCCTCTTTGTGGGCCAACCGTATCCGCAAACGCCTGTTGCAGGACGATGCCGATGATACCGGTTGCGGCCTGAAAGTTTTCCGGCGCGAGGCCTTCTTGCGCCTTCCGTATTTTGATCACATGCACCGCTATCTGCCCGCGTTGATGATCCGCGAGGGCTATCGCAACCTGTATATGGACGTCGATCACCGCCACCGCGAGACGGGCCGCTCCAAGTATACGAACTGGGGGCGTCTCAAGGCCTCGTTCTCTGATCTTCTGGGCGTGATGTGGCTCAAGTCACGCAGCCGCTCGCCGGGTAAGGTCGAGGAATACGGAGCCTAGCTAAAAGCCAGGAAGATCAGGCTGACGAGCGTTAGTTCGAACAGTCGGACGGCAGGCGTGTAAAGGGCTGACATGCGGGCTCCGGCGCGGTGATGCCGTCATGCCCAGCAAACCGGATGCCAGTTTTCAGATTTCGGCTTTACGACGCACACCCGGTGAAGGGCGACGGTCCTTAGAGCCGGAAAACTCGCGACTTAAATAGGTGCTGCGGGCAGCATCCAGCACCTCGGGCCCACCCTTGAGCCCGCGCTTTTTGCCGGGCTGACCCAGCACCTGCGCGGCAAATGCCGCCGGTGGTGGTGCGCGGACGCAGGCAGGCTTTGCCGAGGGCTTCGCCTCGACACCCGTAGGGACAACAGCTGTCGTTTGGGAGCCTGCGGGTTTACGGCGGTCGCCCTGACGCCGGTCGCCGTGTCGGGGACCAACAGCGTCGACGCCCGTTTGTGATCCGGCCGCTGAGACCGGTTCGACAGGCCTCGTCATCTTACTGACCGGACGCCTTGGAAAGGCGATCCAGCTGTTCGCGCATGGCCGCCATCTGGCGTTTCATTTCGCTCAGATCGTCGGCGGGTTTTTCCGGCTTTTCAGACGCCTCAGCCTGCGAGGCAGGAGGCGTGGCTGTACCGAAACCCGGGAACATTCGCATGGCGCGCTCGAACATGGCCATGTTCTGGCGTACGGCTTCTTCCATGATCGTGCCGCCCGGCGTCTGGGCGAAGGCGCGGGTAAACTGCTGGCGCAGCTCGTCTTGCTGGCGGGTGAAGCTGTCCAGCGACATTTCCAGATAGGACGGCAGGACCGACTGCATCTTGTCGCCGTAGAAACCGATCAACTGTCGTAGGAACTGAACCGGAAGCAGGGCTTCGCCGCGGTTCTCCTGTTCGAAGATGATCTGGGTCAGGATCTGGCGGGTCAGATCGTCATTGGACTTGGCGTCATAGACGACGAACTCGACTCCCTGACGCACCATCTGGGCCAGATCGTCCAGCGTCACATAACTGCTGGACGCGGTATTATAGAGCCGACGGTTGGCGTACTTCTTGATGACGACCACACCCATGTGCATTCCACCCTGTGAAGACTATGTCCTGCAGCGCTTGTTTCCGCGCTTTTGTGCAGCACACCATCACGCATTGCGGGCGCTAAGGCGAGTCTCGTTTTTCAAACTGTGGAGATGGGCGTAATCAGCCGAAGTTCGGGGCTAGAACCACGCCGATCAGAATGGCGGCCCAGTGCATGCCCGCGCCCGCGACGACAAAGCCGTGCCAGATAGCGCGTCGGAACTTCAGGGCGCGGTTGATGAAGAACAGCACACCGACCGTATAGGTCACGCCACCGGCCACCAGCAGTCCCAGCGCCACCGGCGATACGGTGTCGATCATCGGTTTGATCGCGAAGACAATCAACCAACCGAACAGCACATAGACACACGACCAGAAGACATCGCTGAGGCGCGGGACGAACATTTTGGCGAACGCACCGCCCAGACCGATCGCCCAGACCAGAGCCGTGAACCCGATCGAAAGCGAGCCCTCGAAACGCTGGGTGGTGATGGGGGTATAGGAGCCTGCGATCATCAGGAAAATGAAGGCCTCGTCCAGCCGACGCAGCACAGGACGCGCGGCGCAGGGATGTGTCTGGTTATAGATAGTCGAGGCTGTCAGCATACCGATCAGGCACAGGCTGTAGAGCAAGGTCGCCGCCATTGCCCCGATGCCCGAGTAGATGCCCGCCAGCGTCGCCAGAACCCCGGCACCGACCAGTGCAGCAATCAGCCCTATGAGGTGCACCCAAAGGTCCGCCAGCTTTGCAGCGCGGCTTTCGTAATGCTCTTCCATATCCAGAGCGTCCGCCTTCATCATGTGGCGGCCTAGGCGACGGAGGACTGGGACTTTATCGGTCATGCGAGGAATCCGTTCGGGGGACAGTTTGCAACGCGGGTACTTGTCTTAGAACTCGCAAACGCGGGCACCGTTCAACACCATAGAGGCGGGAAGATGACATGGCACAGGCCCGCTCTCCAAAACGATAACACCCAAGCCTAACTTGCACCGCGATTGCTGCATGTGCGAAGACGGGAAAAATCCTGTGGGAGTGAATATTGTGAAAGACGTCGTCATCGTTTCTGCCGCCCGTACTCCGGTTGGCTCCTTCCTCGGCTCGCTTTCGTCGCTCCCGGCGTCAAAGCTGGGCGAGATTGCCATCAAGGGCGCTCTGGAGCGCGCAGGCGTCTCGGGCGAGGAAGTGGATGAGGTCATCCTTGGTCAGGTGCTGCAGGCGGGCGCAGGTCAGGGACCGGCACGTCAGGCTGCCATCAATGCCGGTATCCGCAAGGAAGCGGCGGCCTGGTCGCTGAACCAACTGTGTGGATCGGGCTTGCGTGCAGTGGCTCTGGGCTATCAGCAGGTTGCGCAGGGCGATGCCAATATCGTCGTCGTCGGTGGTCAGGAATCCATGTCGCAGGCCCCGCACCTGCAAGTCCTGCGCACGGGTCACAAGATGGGCGCTATTACGCTCGAAGACCACATGCTGCGCGACGGTTTGCTGGATGCTTTCCACGGCTACCACATGGGTCAAACCGCCGAGAACATCGCCAACAAGTGGGAACTGAGCCGCGCCGAGCAGGACCAGTTCGCCGTCGCCAGCCAGAACAAGGCCGAAGCCGCCCAAAAGGCAGGCAAGTTTGCCGAGGAAATCGTTCCGGTGACCGTTCCGGGTCGCAAGGGTGACGTGATCGTCGATCAGGACGAATACATCCGTCACGGTGCGACCATCGAGGCCATGGAAAAGCTGCGTCCGGCCTTCGTGAAGGACGGCTCGGTTACGGCCGCCAACGCTTCGGGCATCAATGACGGTGCCGCCGCTCTGGTCCTGATGTCGGCCGAAGAAGCTGCCAAGCGCGGTCTGGAGCCGCTGGCCCGCATCGCTTCGTGGGCGACTGCAGGTGTTGATCCGGCGATCATGGGCACCGGCCCGATCCCGGCCTCGACCCGCGCTCTGGAAAAGGCTGGCTGGAAAATCGAAGACCTCGACCTGATCGAGTCGAACGAAGCCTTCGCTGCCCAGTCGCTGTGCGTGGTCAAGGAACTGAACCTTGATCCGGCCAAGGTGAACGTCAACGGCGGCGCTATCGCTATCGGCCATCCGGTCGGTGCTTCGGGTGCGCGCATCCTCACCACCCTGCTGTTCGAAATGAAACGTTCGGGAGCCAAGAAGGGTCTGGCCACCCTCTGTGTCGGCGGTGGCATGGGCGTCGCCCTGTGCGTCGAGCGCGCCTGATCTAAGCTGGACTGACGGCTGAACAGTCACTAGGCCTGAAGGCGAGAGATCGTCTTCAGGCCTTTTTAGTGCCTGAAGACCATGGCGGGGAGCTGAGCGTGGGCGAAGGTATCGACAAACGTATTCCGTATTATACGCGGGGTGCCTCGACGTTTAATTTCGGCGATTACCTGAGCGAGTATTTCGTGCACCGGATGCTGGGGGAGCCATTCGTCGATGCGGCCCAGTACCGGCTTGTCGGCAGCGCCATCAGTGACGCGCTGGTGGACCAGGACCTGCGCGGACTCTCCGAGACATCACGACTGGCTTTCTGGTGCTGCGGTGCGAGGGGAGAAGAAGGGCTGTCGGCGGACAGGCAGGCGCGCTGTGACTTCTGGGGTGTGCGCGGGCCTTTGACGCGCCGTGCGCTTGGATTGCCCGAGGATACGCCGCTGGGCGATCCGGGTTTTCTGATCCCCCTGCTGTACACTCCGAAGCGCGATGAAGCCTCGGCGGGCAAGACCGCGGTCATGGTGCATTTCTCGGCCAAGGATCGCAGCGATGCCCTGAAAGAACAGGTTGGTGCCGATGTGGGGCTGAGCCCTGCGGTCACCTCGATGGAGGAACTGGAACGGCTCTTCGATCAGATCGCCTCGGTCGACTTTCTGCTGACCGCCTCGCTGCATGGCGCGATCATCGCCTGCGCGCTGGGCACGCCATTTGCGTTCTGGACCTATGGTGAAATCGACGTCCCGTTCAAATGGGAGGATACGGCAGCTCTTCTGGGCATCGAGGCCGCGTTCCACGAGACCCTCGAGGATGGACGGCGTTGGTGGGAACAACAACAACCCTCGCTGATGCGACCGGCGCTGGTGCCCATGCTGTCTGCATGCCCATTCGCGGTGCGACCGTTAATCTGGCAACGCGCCTTTGCAGCCGATGCCGCCGCCGGACATCCGGTCACCTCATCGGGGTTTGATCGGGATGACTGGATCGCGCTGGCGCGTCAGCGCAATGCCGCAGCCCGTGAAGAGCGTGGTCCGGTTCAGTCCGCCTCGGTTACGGTCCGAAGTGAACTGGCTGCGGTAACCGAGCGCCTGTCGGAAGTCACCGCATTTCTGGCCCGTCGAGCCAAGGCTCTAGACGTCGATTTCCGCCAGACGCCGACCGTCAATTTCGCCGACCAGACCCCCGGCCATGCCCTGCTGACCACGGGATGGACGGCGGCCAACGATGTTGCGCCTTGGAGCTTGCCACCGTTCGGCGAGATCGTGCTGCGCGCCGGTGCGGGTTGGGAAGAGGCGGATACCCTTTCCCTGTCCGGATATCTCTATGCTCCGGCGCTTGAAGACGGGCGGGCAGAACGCACGGTCTGGGTCTGGCTCAACGAGGTTCTGGCCTTCGAATACACCTTCACCAATACGACGGGTCAGCCCAGTATGGTCGTGGATTTGACGATGCCTATTGCGCCGCACCTCAAGATGCCGCGCGATCTGGTGGTCCGGATCTACCTCAATCCCGTACCCACGCCCGCGGCACTTGGCGTGTTCGAGGACAATCGCCCCATCGGATTGGCCCCGCTTCGGCTTACGGTGTCCTGATCAGAAGTTCCGCTGCCACACAGCCATGAAGGCATAGCCGGGTTTGGCCTCGCGGCGGTGCTGTTCGTCCCGGATGGCGGTGGCTTGCAGTTGCAGGGACGAGCCGTCCGGCAGGGCGTGAAGGCTGCGTACGCTCATGTCGATCTCGCGGCCCGAAGGTGTGGCCGAGAAGCGGCGGCGCGAGAAGGTCACCGGATCGAAGTAATCCAGCGGTATGTCGGCCAAGGTGGCTTCAAACGTGCCGCTTTCGATGCGCAGCGGCTGGCTGATTTCCCACATC
>NZ_JSYD01000045.1:0-50743 GCF_054824005.1 Brevundimonas sp. GN22
TTGGATTTCTCTCCGCGGGGCATGGCGGTCCTCCTCTGCGGAGAAAGTGACCGAAGGGCAAAGCCCGTTCCGTGCGTCGCATAGGATACACAGACGGACTTGCCACAGCGGGATCAGGTCGCGGCGGTCGGACGGACCACGATGTCGTTGACGTCAACGTCATCCGGTTGGTCAATGGCATAGCGCACAGCACGCGCGATGGCGGCGGGTTTCAGAGCCGTTTGGCGGAACAGGCGCATGGCCTCGATGGCTTCCGGATCGGTGATGTGCTCGGCCAGTTCGCTCTCCACGACACCGGGATAGATGCAGGAAATGCGCAGGTTGTTGTGCTCCTGACGCAGGCCTTCGCAGATGGCATGAACGGCATACTTGGTCGCGCAATAGACGGTGGCCATCGGGAATACGTGCAGCGACGCAATCGAGGCGATGTTGATGATCTGCCCCTTACCGGCGGTGACCATTTCCGGCAGGACGGCAGCCACGCCGTTCAGAACCCCGCGAATGTTCACGTCGATCATGCGGTCCCATTCGTCGAACTTGAGCGCATCGACGCGGGAAAGGGGCATAAGGCCTGCATTGTTGACGATCACGTCCACTGCACCGAAACGGGCGCGTGCGGCATTCGCAAAGCGGCGCATAGCGTCGCGGTCGGTCACATCGACCGGATGCACCAGAACTTCACCCGGCAGGCTGGCGGCTAGTTGTTCCAGACGGTCGGCACGACGGGCACCGAGAACCACCTTGGAACCCGCTTTGCTTAGTTCTTGGGCGATGGCCGCACCGATGCCGCTGGAGGCACCAGTGATGAGGACGACCTTGTTCTTGATCATGAGCTTTTCCTTCCAACGCTTGATTGCGATGGGCGGAAGCTAGACGGCGGATCGTGGTTCGATTAGACGGCTAGTTCTGATCGGATTGCGTAGCTAGGCTAACCAATGGTTCCGGACTATCACGCGCTGGCCGCGTTTCATGCGGTGGCTGAACTTTGCAGCTTTAGAGAGGCGTCGGAGCGGATGGGCGTGACCCGTTCGGCGGTCAGTCAGGCGGTACGTCGGCTGGAAGAGCGGCTGGGCGTCGCCCTGTTTCAGCGCACGACCCGCAGTGTCGTGCTGACCGAAGAGGGCACGGCGCTGTTCGAGCGGTTGGCCCAGCGCTGCAGGATATCTCTGTGGCGGTGGAGGTCACGACCGATCGCCAAGACCGGCCCAGCGGTTTGCTCAAGCTGGCGGTGTCGTCCATTGCCGACCGTTTCCTGTCCGGTCCCTATCTGGCGGGCTTCCTGAGCGCCTATCCGGATATTCGGCTGGACCTGACGCTGACGGACCTGCCGTTTGATGTAGTGGGCGATGGCTTTGATGCGGGCGTTCGGCTGGGCGAGTTCATTGAAAAGGACATGGTTGCCGTGCCCATCGCCGATCAGGAGCGGCAGGTCGTGGTCTGCTCACCCGGCTATCTGGCTCGGCATGGCGAACCTACGCATCCGCGCGACCTTCTGGAGCATCGCTGTATCGGGTGGCGGCCCCGTCACGATGTCGCGGCCTATCGTTGGGAGTTCGCGGAGGAAGGACACGAGTTTCGCGTCGATGTGGATGCCGCCATCACAGTGAACCAGATGGGCACCATGGTTGATCTGGCCGTCGCGGGGGCGGGCATCACCTTTGGCATGGAGACAAGCTTTGCGCCTCATCTGGAAAGCGGCGCCCTTGTGAAGGTGCTGGAACCCTACTGCCCGCCGTTCGACGGATTTTATCTGCACTATCCCAGCCGCCGTACCGCACCGCCCAAGCTCAGGGCGTTGATCGACTATGTGCGACAGCAACGCGGGCGTAGTGCTTAGGCACCCTCGTCAAGCCACGGCGGGGAGGGCATAGCGTGCTGGGCCTCGGCCAAGGCTCTGGACCATTGCTGGCCTAGAATTTGGAAATAGGGATCGCCTGCCTCGATGCGGCGCACGTCGCCCTTTCGCTCGCCCTTGCGCAGCACGATCATGTCCAGAGGCAGCCCTACCGAGACATTCGAGCGAAGCGTGGAGTCAAACGAGATCAGGCCCAGTTTGACCGTTTCCGGCAGCGGGGTGTGGTGCCGCAAGGCGCGATCCAGAATGGGCTTTCCGTATTTGAACTCGCCGATCTGGAGATAGGGCGTGTCGGGCTGGCACTCGATGAAATTGCCCTGCGAATAGACCATGTAAAGGCTGATGGGCCCGTCGCCGATCTGTCCTCCGATCAGGACCGAGGCATCGGCGTTGACGGTCTCGGCCTCCAGCGACGGCGCGATTTCGTAGCGGACCAGTTTGATGGCGTGGCCGACCAACTGTGCCGCGCGAAACAGGGTGGGGGCGGTCAGCAGGCTTTCCGGTTCTTCGCTACCCGGCATCTTGATGCCTTCGCGCACCATGGCCATGGCTGTCTGGGTGACCGAGAGGTTGCCTGCGGTGGCAACTGCAATCACCCGCTCGCCTGTCACCTCCGAGACGTGCAGCTTGCGATAGGAAGAGATGTTGTCCACGCCAGCGTTGGTGCGTGTGTCGGCAATCAGGACCAGACCGTCTTCGACAAGCAATCCTACGCAATAGGTCATGGGCGGTGGTCCGTCGCTGGAAGTGTGCGGCGCAACATAGCAGATTCCGCTGTTATGCCATCTTGGACTTATTGCTGCTGTTGCTGGGACGAGGCGCGCATGTCCTTGACGTCGATGTGGACGGTCATCGTCTCGTTCTGTCCGCCGAAGCTGGAGCCCCGTACAGGTGCGACGCCCAGATAATCGAGGCCGGTGGCAATGCGGATATAGCGGTCGGTCGGGCAAATGCCGTTAGCAGCATCAAAGCCGATCCAGCCGATATCCTCGACATAGGCCTCGGCCCATGCGTGCGAAGCATCCTGCAGATTCATGCCGTCCTCGCGGAACAGGTGGCCCGAGACATAGCGGGCGGGAAAGCCCATGCAACGGGCCGTGGCGATGAAGAGGTGGGCGTAGTCCTGACAGACCCCTTCGCCGAGCGAAAGCGCTTCAGCGGCGCTGTTGTGGACCGTAGTGGCACCGATGCGAAAACGCATTCGGCCCGCGATGTCGCCCATCAGCGCATGCAGGCGGTTCAGCGCGGGACCCGCTGCATGCTGTTCGGCCAGATCGCGTATGGCTGGATCGGCAGCGGTCAGGGCCGTGTCACGCAAATAGACCAGCGGAGAAAGCCGTTCGGGAATCTGCCCTAACGCGCCCGCCGTGTCGGTTGTCTCAACTTCGCCCGTGACCAGAAGCGACAATTCGTGCGGCGGATTATCGACGTACAGGGTGTGGGTGATGTTTCCGAAGGCGTCCGTGCCCTGATGAATTCGGGCGTCGAAGTCCGGCTCAACCGACCAGCGCCGGATGTGCTGGCCATCGGTCTGCATCGGAGACATGCGCAGGATCTGGGTGATTGCCCGTGGCGGGCGGGCGTAGCGGTAGGTTGTGGTGTGCTCGACGCGGATCAGCATGGGTTAGCTCAGATACTGCTGGTGGATCGCCTCGCCGAGGCGACGGTTTTCCGCGAGGTAGGACTGGATGTATTCGTGCAGGCCGCTCTGGAAGATGGTATCCATCTTGGCCCCCTCGAAATGCTTCATCTGGGCAGACGCCAGCCGCTGGGCCGGCCCACGGTTGTCATAGTCGGCGGCCAGACGGTCCAGATAGCGGACAATGGTAGCCTGACAACTTGCCAGCGAACGCGGCATCTGGCGGTTGAGGATCATCAGATCGGCCACGTGCCACGGTTTGACGTCATCGCGGTACACCCAGCGATAGGCCGTCAGGGCCGACACTTCGCGCAGCAGGGTGGTCCATTGGAAATAGTCGAACTGGCCGCCCACGCGTTCGCCCTCGGGCAGCAGCAGGTGGTATTTCACATCCAGCAGGCGGGCGGTGTTGTCGGCCCGCTCGACCGCCGCGCCCAGACGCAGGAACCAGTAGGCGTCATTGCGTAGCATGGTGCGCGACGTGGCCCCCTCGACGCCAAGGGTGACGCCTTTGACCCACTGGAGGAACTCCAGCAGCTCGTCGCCCCGTAACGGCATGTCCAGTTCTTGCAGCCGGTTCCACGCGCCGTTGATCGTCTCCCACAGCTCTACCGTTAGGGCGGTGCGGACCGAGCGGGCATTGGTGCGCGCCATGGTTAGGCAACAATGGATGGATGACGGGTTGTCCGGCGAGAAGGCCAGATAATCGCGGATGTCTTGAGGGTCTGTCAGGTCGCTGTTGGGGAGAAGCGGGCAACCCGATGTGGCCAGCGATGCGGCCCAAATCGAACTTTCCGTGCCTTGCTTGGTCGGGATGGCGGCGAGACGAAGGGTGGCTTCCAGAATGCGTGCCAGATAGTCGGCCCGTTCAATGTATCGGCCCGCCCAATAGAGGCTGTCTGCGGTGCGCGAGAGCATTCAGTCCTCCAGAACCCAGGTGTCTTTGGTGCCGCCGCCCTGCGACGAGTTCACCACCAGCGAGCCTTCTTTCAGCGCGACGCGCGTCAGCCCGCCCGGTGCGATGCTGCAACCATTGGGGCTGGACAGCACAAAGGGGCGCAGGTCGATGTGGCGCTGGACCAGCTTGCCGTCCGAAAGGGTGGGGGCGGTGGACAGGGCCAGCGTGGGCTGGGCGATGAACTCTTCGGGCGCGGCGGTCAGCTTGGCGCGGAAGGCCTCTATCTCGGCCTTGGTCGCGGCGGGGCCGATCAACATGCCATAGCCGCCGGAGCCACCGACCTCTTTGACCACCAGTTCGTCGAGGTGTTCGAGCACGTACTTCAGATCGTCTGCCTCGCGACAGCGCCACGTCGGGACGTTCTTCAGGATCGGCTCTTCACCCGTATAGAAGCGGATGATGTCGGGGATGTAGGTATAGACGGCCTTGTCATCGGCCACGCCCGTGCCGACCGCATTGGCCAGCGTGACATTGCCTGCCGTATAGGCCGCCATCATGCCGGGCACGCCCAATGCGGAATCGGGCCTGAAGGTCAGCGGATCGAGGAACTCGTCATCCACGCGGCGATAGATGACATCGACGCGGCGGCGACCTTGGGTGGTGCGCATGTAGACGTAGTTGTCATCGACAAACAGGTCGCTGCCCTCGACCAGTTCGGCCCCCAGTTTATCGGCGAGGAACGAATGTTCGTAATAGGCCGAGTTGAACGGGCCGGGGGTCAGGACAACAATCGTCGGATTGCCGCCCGCGTCCTCCGGCGCACACGCTTTGAGACTGGCCAGCAAAGTGTCGGGATAGGTCTCGACCGGACGGACCGAGTGGTCGGCGAACAGTTCCGGAAACAACCGCATCATCATTTCGCGGTTTTCCAGCATGTAGGAAACGCCCGACGGGGTACGGACATTGTCCTCCAGCACGTGGAACTCGTCTTCGCCGGTGCGGACCAGATCGACGCCCGCGATCTGCACCCAGATGTCGCGGGGCGGGCGCTGGCCCTGCATTTCGGGGCGATAGGCCTGATTGGTCAGGATCAGTTCGGGCGGGATTATGCCCGCTTTCAGGATTTCCTGCGAGCCGTAGATATCCTTCAGGAAGGCATTGATGGCGTTGATCCGCTGGGTCAGGCCAACTTCCAGACCGTTCCATTCAGCCCCGCTGACGATGCGCGGGATCAGGTCGAACGGGATGAGCCGCTCGTTGGATTCCGTGTCGCCATAGACGGCAAAGGTGATGCCCATGCGGCGAAAGAACAGTTCGGCCTGTCGTGATCGGGTCTTGAGCAGGTCCGGCGAGGCGTTCGCCAGCCATTGAGCGGCCTTGGCATAGGGCGAACGGATTTCGCCGCCCGTGCCGTTCATTTCGTCAAACGCCATGCCCTCTCCGATATCGCTGTCATGCGATGGTGAGGGTCAGATGGCGAACCGCGCAAGTAAAAAATGCTGCATTGCAGCAAAGCTTGCGCGGTCCTTTGAGCGGTTCTTAGGCCGAAGGCAGTAGGCTTGCGGCAAACGGACGATAGCGACCAGCACGCACGCCTTGGGTGGCGCGGGCAATGTCCGGGGCGAAATAGTGGTCGCTGGTATAGGGCGCAGCGGCCTCGCGCACGATGGCGTAGGCCTGTTCCAGTTCGGGCGAGGAGGTCAGCGGGCGGTGGAAGTCGAGGCCCTGTGCCGCAGCCAGCAGCTCTATGCCCACCACATTGGCGGTGTTCTCGGCCATGTCCAGCAGCCTGCGGGCACCGTGGGTGGCCATGGAGACATGGTCCTCCTGATTGGCGCTGGTCGGCACGGTGTCGATCACGCACGGATGGGCCATCATGCGGTTCTCCGCCACCAGAGCCGCCGCCGTCACCTGTGCGATCATGAAGCCGGAGTTCAGGCCGCTTTCCTTGACGAGGAAGGCAGGCAGTTCGCTCATCTTCGGATCGACGAGGATGGAGGTGCGGCGCTCGCTGATATTGCCGATCTCGCACAGAACCATCGCGATCTGGTCGGCGGCATAGGCCACGGGTTCGGCGTGGAAATTGCCGCCGGAGATCACGTCACCGTCCTCGATGAAAACTAGCGGGTTGTCGGTAACCGCATTGGCTTCGCGTTCCAGCATGGCGGCGGCGTTGCGCAGCACGTCCAGCGTGGCGCCCATGACCTGAGGCTGGCAGCGCAGGGAGTAGGGGTCCTGCACCTTGGAGCAGTCGTGGCGGTGGCTCTCGCGGATGGCGCTGCCCGACAGGATTTCGCGCAGACGACGGGCCACGTCGATCTGACCGGGCTGACCGCGCAGGGCATGGATGCGGTGATCGAATGGTGCGTCCGAGCCTTTGAGGGCATCGGTCGAAAGCCCGCCCGCAGCGATGGCAGCGGCGAACACGTCTTCCGTCGCAAACAGACCCGCCAAGGCGAGCGCGGTGGAGCATTGGGTGCCGTTCAGCAGGGCCAGCCCTTCCTTCGGACCCAGCACGATCGGTTCAAGTCCGGCCTTGGACAGGGTGGTCACGGCATCCAGTACCTGTCCCTGATAACGGGCTTCGCCGACGCCGATCAAAACGCTCGACATATGCGCCAGCGGGGCCAGATCGCCAGAGGCACCGACCGATCCCTTGGACGGGATCAGCGGCAACACCTCGGCATTGACCATACCGATCAGGGTTTCCAGCGTGCGACGGCGGATGCCCGATGCGCCCTTCGACAGGCTGGCGATCTTCAGCACCATCAGTAGGCGGGTGACGTTCTCGCTCAGCGGTTCGCCGACGCCGCAAGCATGGCTGAGGACGAGGTTCTTCTGGAGCGTTTCCAGATCGTCCGCAGCAATCGAAGTGTTGGCCAGCAGGCCGAAACCCGTGTTGATGCCATAGACGGTGCGGCCTTCCCTGAGGATAGCCTCGACCGTGGCGGCACCTTTCTCGACATGGGCCCATGCGGCACCGCTTAAAGATACCTGAACCGGACCATTCAGGACGTCGCGAAGCTGGGACAGTGTGAGGGGCGCAGCCCCGATTTCGATGTGGGTGGTCATAGTCTTAGAGGTCCAGCGAGGGCAGGTTCAGGCCATTGGTGCGCGCGGCGTCCTTGGCGATGTCGTATCCGGCGTCGGCATGGCGCATGACGCCCGTTGCCGGGTCATTCCACAGCACGCGCTCAAGGCGGCGGGCGGCTTCATCGGTGCCATCGGCCACGATCACCACGCCCGAGTGCTGGGAATAGCCCATGCCGACCCCGCCGCCGTGGTGCAGCGACACCCATGAGGCACCCGAGGCCGTATTCAGCAGGGCATTCAGCAGCGGCCAGTCGGAAACAGCGTCCGAGCCGTCCTGCATCGCCTCGGTTTCGCGGTTGGGGCTGGCGACAGAGCCGGAGTCCAGATGGTCGCGGCCAATGACGATGGGGGCCGACAGCTCGCCCGATTTGACCATTTCATTGAACATGAGCCCTGCGCGGTGGCGGTCGCCCAGCCCGATCCAGCAGATGCGGGCGGGCAGGCCCTGAAACGCGATGCGCTCGCCCGCCATGTCCAGCCAGCGGTGCAGGCCCGCATTGTCGGGGAACAGCTTTTTCATCGCCTCGTCCGTCTTGCGGATGTCCTCCGGATCACCCGACAGGGCGGCCCAGCGGAACGGGCCGATGCCGCGACAGAACAGCGGGCGGATATAGGCGGGCACGAAACCGGGGAAGGCGAAGGCGTCGGTCACGCCTTGATCGAAGGCGACCTGACGGATGTTGTTGCCATAGTCGGTAGTCGGGATGCCCAAGTTGTGGAAGTCGAGCATGGCCTGAACATGAGTGGCCATCGACTGGCGGGCTGCGGCCTCGACCTCGGCGGGGGTCGATACGCGCTTTTCTTCCCATTCGGCGACGGTCCAGCCCGAGGGAAGGTAGCCATTGACCGGATCGTGGGCGCTGGTCTGGTCGGTCACCAGATCGGGGCGGATGCCGCGCTTGACCATCTCCGGAAGGATGTCGGAGGCATTGCCCAATAGGCCGATGGAGGTTGGCTTGCCATCTTTCAGCGACTGTTCCAGCAGGGCCATCGCCTCGTCCAGCGTCTCGGCCATGACGTCGAGGTATCGGGTGCGGATGCGAAACTCGATGCGGCTGCGCTGGCATTCGATGGCGATGCAGGATGCACCCGCCATGGTCGCGGCCAGCGGCTGCGCACCGCCCATGCCGCCAAGGCCAGCCGTCAGAATCCACTTGCCAGACCAGTCGCCGCCATAGTGCTGGCGTCCAGCCTCCATGAAGGTCTCATAGGTGCCCTGAACGATGCCTTGGGTGCCGATGTAGATCCACGATCCGGCGGTCATCTGGCCGTACATGGCCAGACCCTTTTTATCGAGTTCGTTGAAATGCTCCCACGTCGCCCATTTGGGCACGAGGTTGGAGTTGGCGATCAGGACGCGCGGGGCATCGGCATGGGTGCGAAACACGCCAACCGGCTTGCCCGACTGGACCAGCAGGGTCTCGTCCTCTTCCAGTTTTTGAAGCTGGGCGACGATGGTATCGAACGCCTGCCAGTTGCGGGCGGCCTTGCCGATACCCCCATAGACGACAAGGTCCTCGGGGCGCTCGGCCACGTCGGGATCAAGGTTGTTCATCAGCATGCGCATGGCGGCCTCGGAGGCCCATGTCTTGGCGGTCTTTTCCGGCCCGCGCGGGCTGCGAATGACGCGTGAATTGTGGGTAGCCATCGAATCCTCCGTCAGGCATCGCTGATCTTGGAGCAAAGTTCTGCACGGACTTTCCATTATGTCTAGACATTAAAATCGGGACGAGGCAGGCTGAACTCCATGGAACAGGAACCGCTGCACAGACGGATCGCGAGCGACATCGAGCGCCGCATCGCCTCGGGCGAGTGGCAGCCGGGTTTCCGCATCCCGACCGAGGCTGAACTGATGGCCGAATATGGCTGTGCGCGGATGACGGTATCGCGGGCGATTACCGATCTGGCGGCGCGGTCTCTCGTGGTGCGGCGGCGCAGGGCGGGGACGGTTGTGGCCCATCCGCCGGTTCATTCTTCGGCACTGGTGGCCATTCCCGACATCCAGTCCGAGGTCGAGGGCAGGGGGCTGAAATACAGCCACCGCCTGCTGGCCCGCATCGTGCGCCCTGCTGACGTGGCTGAGGAGATGGGCGGAAAGGTCGTTGAACTCGCGACCCTGCACCTGTCCGACGATATGCCTTTCGTGTTCGAGCGCCGTGTGATCTCTCTGGACGCGGCCCCCGATGCCGAGACCGCAGACTTCAGCGCCCAGCCGCCCGGGGGCTGGCTGCTGGCGAACATGCCGTGGACCGAGGCCGAGCACCGCATTTCTGCCGTTGCTGCCGATGGCGAAACGGCCAACCATCTGGGTCTGGCCGATGGTACGGCGTGTTTGAGGTTAGAGCGCCGGACGTGGCGCGACGGACAGGGCGTAACCCGCGCTACCCAGATTTTCCCCGGCACGGCCTATGATCTGGTCGCGCGCTTTTCTCCCACGAAAGGATGACCGCCATGAGTGAACAGTCCGAAGCCCTGGGTTGGCGTTCTGTCGGTGATCTGGTGGGCAACCATCCCGAGGCGCGGGTGGCGATGATCGGGGCACCGCTGAACGAGCGGTCGCTGACACCGGGGCGATGTGATCTGGGACCAAAGGCACTGAGAGCCGCGCTGCCGCGTCTGTCGACCTATGATGTCGAGACGGGGCTGGAACTGGGTATCCGCGTGCATGATGCGGGCGATGTGGCGCTGAAAGCTGTGTCCCCAGCTGATGCCTTCGAGCCAGTCCGCGACGCGGTGAAGGCGCAAACGCACCGCGACCTGACGATCTTGGTCGGTGGCAATAATGCGATCACTCGCGCAGGTGTGCACGCGCTGGGGCTGGAGCGCGTCGGTGTGCTGACGCTGGATGCGCATTTCGACCTGCGCGACACCGATCAAGGCCTTACCAACGGCAATCCGATACAGGCGCTGTTGGAGGACGGGCTGGACGGCAACCGGATCAGTCAGGTCGGCTTGGCCCCGTTTGCCAACACCCGCCGTGCTCATGAAAAGGCTAAGACGGCGGGGATCAATGTCCGTACTGTATGCGAATGCCGAGAGCAGGGGTTGGCGGCTGTGGTCGCGCAGGAGTTGGAGCGTCTGTCCGCCCTCTGCGAGGTCATCTACGTCGATTTCGACATCGATGTCATCGACCGCAGCCAATGGCCCGCCAGCCCGGGGGCGAGGCCGGGTGGCGTATCGGTGCATGACTTCTTCGATGCGGCGCGGGTGATCGGCGCGCATCCCAAGGTTCGCGCCGTGGACCTGACAGAATATGATCCGTCGCTGGAGGTGGGCGATCTCGGCTCGCTGACGGCGGGGCGGTGGTTCTGTGAAATCCTCAGCGGAGTGTCGGCGCGATGATCGAAGCGGACCTGCTGATTACCGACTGCAAACTGGCCACCATGATAGAGGGTGGCGCTGCTTACGGTGCCATCGAGGACGGTGCGCTCCTGATCAAGGGTGGCCGCATTGTATGGGTAGGGGCGAGGGCAGATCTGCCTGCACACACGGCGACCAATACGGATAGGTTTGATGGCCGCTGGGTCACGCCCGGTCTGATCGACTGCCACACCCATCTGGTGTTCGGGGGTGACCGCTCGGGCGAGTTCGAGCAGCGCCTTGAGGGTGTCAGCTATGAGGAGATCGCCCGTAGTGGCGGAGGGATCGTCTCGTCCGTTCGCGCCACGCGTGAAGAAACCGAGGAGCAGCTTTTTGCCTCGGCGTTGAAGCGGTTGCAGGGGCTGAAGGATACGGGCGTCACGACCGTTGAAATCAAGTCCGGCTATGGCCTCGACCTCGACAGCGAGCTGAAGATGCTGCGCGTCGCTCGCCGTATCGGGCGCGAGGGCGGGGTACGGGTTCGCACCTCCTATCTGGGTCTTCACGCCCTGCCGCCCGAGCATAAGGCCGACCGCGCGGCCTATGTGGATAAGGCTGTGGATGAAATCCTGCCTGCGGCCCATTCCGAAGGTTTGGTGGACGCGGTCGATGCCTATTGCGAACCGATTGCTTTCTCGGTTGACGAGGTAAGCCGCCTGTTCGACAAGGCAAAGGCGTTACGCCTGCCGGTCAAACTCCACGCCGACCAGCTGTCGGACAGCGACGGCGCGGCGCTGGCGGCCCGTTATGGCGCTCTGTCGGCGGACCATATCGAATATTCGAACGAGGCGGGCATTGCGGCGATGGCCAAGGTCGGTTCGGTTGGTGTGCTGTTACCGGGTGCGTTCCTGATGCTGCGCGAAACGAAAGCGCCGCCTGTGGACCTGATGCGCCGCTATGGCGTGCCCATGGCATTGGCGACCGATTGCAACCCCGGTACCTCGCCCGTGGCCTCCATGACCGCGACGATGAACCTCGCCTGCGTGCAGTTTCGCCTGACGCCCGAAGAGGCGCTAACGGGAGCCACGCGCAACGCCGCGCGGGCGCTGGGCATGCAGGACGACGTTGGAACGATTGAAGAGGGCAAGCTGGCCGATCTGGCCGTTTGGGATATCCGGCGTCCAGCGGAACTCAGCTACTGGCTCGGCGCGCCGCTTCTTCACGCCACCTATGTGAATGGGACGCGTCGATAACCCGACTGGGGTGCCGGTGGGGCTGATATCGATTTTCAGGGAAGGTGATCGTGGCGGAGAGGGGGGGATTCGAACCCCCGGTACGCTTTCACGTACGCCGCATTTCGAGTGCGGTACATTCAACCACTCTGCCACCTCTCCGCGAGATCATCAGGGGCCCCCGTGGGGCCCGGTTGAGGAGGGCTATGTAGCCAAGGAGCCTTTGCCTTGCAAGCTGATTCTTCACAAAAATTCTGATCTAATTCAACGCTGCCAAGGTAGGGTCAGACCGGACGCAGATGCACCGATGTTATCGGGGCCCACATAGCGGAAAAGCTCCGCCGGACGGCCTCCTGTATCGGTCGCAAATCGCCCCGTTGGCGTGACCAGTCCGGTGCGTTCCACACCCCTGCGGAAGTTCTGTTTATGCAGGGAAAGACCGGAAACGGCTTCGGCGGCGGCTTGAAGATTGGAAAGGGTGAACTCCTCGCCCATCAGATCGAACAGGACAGGGCGGTATTTCAGCTTGCTACGCAGCCGCCCCAGTCCGGTTGCAGCAATCCGGCGGTGGTCGGATGCCATGGGAAGGTCGTTGAGCAGAAGGCTCTGCGATTGATCCGTGCGGTGATGGTCGCGTCGCGATTCTTCTACGAGGTCAGCCTCGTAAAGAAGTTCGTAGCGTTCGAGGACGCGTTCCTCGTTCCAGCGGGTGGCTTCGCCCGTTGCAAACAGTGTTTGGACGCGGGCCTGTTTGCGCGTGTCGGATCCGGCCCAGTCGTTGAGGGTTGTCGTGAGGCTATGCAGAACGGCGGGAGGTCCGCTTCGCCAGTCTTCCCACGGAAAGATGTCGAACAAAGGCGTCCAGCGTGCATCCTGTCCTGACTGGCCCAGCGGTGCAGAGGCGCTGTCACGCGTGAGGGTCAGGTAGCCTACCGACACTTCGCGGGCCCTTACGGGACCCGAGGCAGCACGCGGCGAGGCGCGACCGATGTCCCCGAAGGTGTAGAGCTGTTCGACAAAGCCCAAAGGAAAGCCCGTCTGGGCCGTTACAAAATCTCTGAGGGCCAGTTCGAAAGTGCGGTCCTTGACCGGATCGAACGGCCCGAACGGAAGCGCAGGCGCGCCATCGGGCGTGTGGGTCGTGAGAACCGCAGCCTGACGATTATGCATGGCGATAATGACGGCAGACAGTCCGATGCGGACGCCGATAGGGCCGTCGGCTGTCTGGGTGTTGGTCATGTCGCCGTCGGTCATCATCGTCCTCTTGGCGGCAGGGAATCAGGAAGTGATTCAGGCCTTGGTGATCAGACCTGTAGCTTCGGCCAGTTCCTTGTAGCGGTCCACATAAGCTTTCTGGGCTTCGAACGCAGGCATCGGTTCAAGCGTGATGGAATAGCCAGCGGGCGGCGCGCCGAAAATCTGCACCGACTCGCGCTTGGTGAAGCCAGCCAGTTGAGTGGCTTCGAAGAAAGCGCAGGCACGGTCGGCCTTTTTGATCAGGGTCTTGATGTTGAGCGGCGTCTTGGGAGGCAGTTGGAAGCGAACGTGGATGGCCGCTTCAAGGCGGGCTTCGAAGTCTTTGTAGGACGAGCCCAGAGCCGATTTAAACGGCGAGATCATGTCGCCGATCACATATTCGGACGCGTCGTGCAGCAAGGCCGCCAGCCGCCATTTCGGCTCGAGGCCGGGACGGATATGGGCGCAGATTTCCTCGACGATCAGAGAGTGCTGGGCGACCGAGAAGGCGTGCTCGCCGATGGTCTGACCATTCCAGCGAGCCACGCGGGCCAGACCGTGGGCGATGTCCTCGATCTCGATGTCGAATGGCGACGGGTCCAGCAGGTCCAGACGGCGTCCCGACAGCATACGTTGCCACGCGCGCGGCGGCTTGGGCGTGCGCGGCTTTTTCGGAAGGGGGGCCAGTTCGTCGTCGTCGTGAAGCGCCAAGGGGATCGTCCTGCTCATGGGCTGGTCAGGTGAACCACCAAGACGGCGCTTTCAAGTGCGACGGAGGTAAAACCTCGGATTAATCCCCGACGTTTAGCGTCACCAGTTCGCGAACCGAGTCCACAATGGCTCCTTCGTCACGGTCGCGCGTGCGGAAGGTCGCCAGCGCAATCGGACCGCCGCCCGGACCGCGCGCGTCATATCCGACCACACGCCAACCGTTTGCGTCCGGTTTGGACATGGCATGGATCATGGTGGCGCGGATGGCATTGCGCGTGACGGCCTTGACTGTCGCGCCGTTGTCATCTGCCTGCACGTCGAGGCCGTCGCCCGTGACGGTGCTGCCCTTGTCGTCGGCATTGATGACCAGACCACCAATGCGGATGTTGGCCTTGTTGCCATCGGCTTCGATACGCATGCCGGGCAGACTGACGTTTGCTCGGTCACCCTTGGAGGAGAGGCTCAGTCCCGGCATGCGCACCTCGGCGCTCTCGATATTTTCGCCCTCAACAGTGGTGTTTTGGGTTTCTGTCGCCGTGACTGCGATCGGACCGTTGCGGGCTTCATCGGCGGGGATTAGCGTGTTCTGGAACCGCTTCAGAACGTCATCGACGTTTTGACCGTTCAACTCCACCAGATGCAGTTGAACCTCGGCACCGCGCGGACCGGAATAGGTGCAGGTGCGGCCGTCCACACTCGCTGAGCCAATGCGCGTCAGGACCCCTTGATCCGCAGGGCACTGGAGGCTGCTGATGACCTTCAGACCCTTACCGGCGTCACCTTTGCCATCGGTGTTGATTTCGACGCTTCTACTGACGCGGACGCCATCGCTGGAATCGCAAGCGGCCAGCAGAAACACAGCGGTGATTGGCAAGACGAACTTATACATGTCCAACTCCTAAGCCCGCTCAAATTGGCAGCTTACCGCGCCAAAACCAGTGAATTCGCGGTAACTCGATTTTGTAATGGAACCAAACGGGGTCACCCGCCCGGACGAACGCCTTCGCGACGTGCAAGGAACGCCAGTCGTTCGAACAGGTGGATGTCCTGTTCGTTCTTCAACAGAGCACCATGCAGGGGCGGGATCAGCTTGGTGGGAGACTTTTCACGCAAGGTCTCCGGATCGATCTCGTCAACCAGCAGCAGTTTCAGCCAATCGAGCAGCTCGCTGGTGGAGGGCTTCTTCTTCAGGCCCGGCGTTTCGCGTACCTCATAGAAGGTTTTCAGCGCCTCGGACACCAGTCGCGGCTTGATGCCGGGGAAGTGGACCTCGACGATGTTCTTCATCGTCTCGGCGTCGGGGAAGCGGATGTAATGGAAGAAGCAGCGACGCAGGAAGGCGTCCGGCAGTTCCTTCTCGTTGTTCGAGGTGATGACAACGACAGGACGCACATCGGCTTTAATGGTCTCGTTCGTTTCCTGAACGTAGAACTCCATCCGGTCCAGTTCCTGAAGCAGGTCGTTCGGGAACTCGATGTCGGCCTTGTCGATCTCGTCGATCAGCAGGACGGGGCGCACGTCGGAGGTGAAAGCCTCCCACAGCTTGCCCTTTTTCAAATAGTTGCGGACGTCGTGAACACGCTCGTCGCCCAGCTGACTGTCGCGCAGGCGGCTGACGGCGTCGTACTCATAAAGGCCGTTATGGGCCTTGGTCGTCGACTTGATGTGCCAGGTGATCAGCGGCGCATTCAGCGCCTTGGCCAGTTCATAGGCCAGAACCGTTTTGCCGGTGCCGGGCTCGCCCTTGATCAACAGCGGACGCTCCAGCGCCACAGCCGCATTGACCGCGATCTTCAGATCATCGGTGGCGATATAGTCCTGCGTGCCTTCAAAACGGGTGCTCATACGAAACCTGCTCCTGATACGACGATCAAGAGCAGGTAGCTTAAAGAGACGGGGCTGAACAGTGTTCAGGTGATGTGTTTGGGCGAAGGCGGGTCGCTGGCGTCCATGGTTTCTTCAACCGCTTCGTCAATAAGGGCTTCCTGACGGTCCTCGGCCTCTTTGATCTTGTCCCTCAGCTGATCGGTCTTGCCGTCATTGGGAGCGACCTTGCGGGTAGCGGGACCTTCGACGTCCTGTTCCTCGCGCGGGGTAGGGGGCGGGGTCTTGGTCATGTCCGTTTCCTTCCTGTTATCGTCATAGCCCAGCTGTTCCACGTCATCGTCAGACAGACGCTTCGCTTCCCAATGGGCGGCGCTGGCTTGAGCCCCGCGCTGGTTGCGCATGAGGCCGGTGTAAACCAGCTCGATTTCGTCGGTAGCCCGGGGCTGCTCGGCCAACAGCGCGTCGGCCTCAGCTTCCAACGGCGAGATGTCGTCCTCTTCGCTGAAGTCTTCTTCTGCAGCGGGGAGAGGAATGCCCTCCGGTCGCGGGCGTGTGGCGTCGAATACGTCTTCCATCTCGTCCAGCAAGGCGTCGCCATCGCCTTCGTCGTCGAGGTGGGTCTCGTCATAGACTTCGGCCGAATCTTGCGGATCGAAGCCGTTGTCGAAATCGGGTTCCATATCTGCCATGGCGGCCTCCTGCGCATCGATCAGGAGACTAACGGGGCTAGCGGCAACGCTGTTCCTCGCAAAAACAACGAAGCGAGAAGTTTCAGGCGCGAATTCGGCGCAAAACAACCTAAAGTCGGCTGTGGAAACTTGGCTGTGGCGGTGTAGTCAGAATAATTGATTAACCACGTCGGGTTACTTTTCATCAGCCGCCAACCGTCACGGTGGGCGCTCCTACGGAGACTTTGACTCTTGGCTCTGAAACTGTCGCTGAAGCCCGGCGAGAAATTCGTGCTGAACGGTGCCGTTGTCCAAAACGGTGACCGCCGGGGTGTGCTGGTCCTACAGAACAAGGCCAGTGTCCTGCGCGAAAAAGACATCATGCAGCCGGCCGAGGTGAATACCCCGGCGCGCCGCATCTATTTCCCGATCATGATGATGTATCTGGAAGAGAGCGACGCTGCGAAATACTACGACGAGTTCGCCCTTCGCCTGTCAGAGTTCATGGGCGTGATCCAGAATCCTGCGATCCTGAGCGAATGCGTCAACTGTTCGCGTCACGTGATGAACCGCCAGTATTACAAGGCCCTTATGGGCGCGCGTAAAATTGTAGAATACGAAGAGCAAAGGCTCGGCAATGTCCCTTCAGGCGTACAAAGCGGCATCGACGCGGGCTGAATCCCCACGCGAAGCTGAATACAGGCTGTTCGGTCAGGTCACCCGTGCCCTGATGCACGCCTCGACCTTGGACAAGTCCAAGTTTGCCGAGCGTATGGATGCATTGGACTGGAACCGCCGCCTGTGGTCGACCCTGGGCACGGCGTGTTCGGATCCGAACAATGCGCTGCCGCAGGCTCTGCGGGCCCAGATCATCTCGCTGAGCCTGTTTGTGGCCAAACACACTTCGGTCGTCGCGCGCGGGGAAGATGATTTCAACACGCTTATCGATCTGAACCGCATGATGATGCAGGGTCTTAGCGGTCAGGCATCCTGATACTGCACGCTCCCGCAGGGGCGTTGTATTCGGTGGGACGGCCTAGAACAGGCCGTCGAACCACCCGATAATACCGCTGCCGATGGCGGCGACAGTCTTCCAGACCAGCATCAGATAGATACCGCTCGCCGCCGTGCCGATGGCTCCGAGCAGGATAAACACGCCGTCGCGCTGGACGATGCCAAGACTGAGGACGGCGATAGCCAGACCGGGCAGCATGTCGCCGAACGGCACCGGCAGAGCCATCATCACCGCCAGAAGAATACAGGCGACGCCGATCAGTGTGTCGGCCAGTTCGCCCGTCATGAACGGCCAGCGCGGTCGTGTCAGGCGCTCTGCGGCGCGCAGCAGGCTAAGTGGCGACTGGGTCTTGGGGCGCACGGCAATTCGGCGTCGCCACCAGCGGGCGACGGTGCCGTTTCCCTTGGCCATCAAACGCGACCGTGCCCAACGCGGAAGCGCGACCGGACTGTTCAAAAGTCGACGGTAGGTCTCGCGCTGTACGTTGCTACGCATAATGCCGGCGGGCAGCCACAGACGGCTTTTCTGGAACGCCATCTCGATCGACAGCAAGATGATGGGTACCGAGAAGACTGCCTTGCCTCCTGGCGGCCACGGGAACAGTGCCATCAAGGCCAGCAGAAGCAGCATGGCACCGAAGCCGCGCTCTCCGAAGGCCTCGACCATCTCGCGGATCGTTAGCTTTGGATCGCTGCCATATCCCAACGACTCGAGGACGTCGGAGAAAGTCCTGCGCTCGTCGGAGGTCTTCAACACAGGAGTTGTGGGCATAGGGTCCAAGCAAGGGGAGGTCGGTAGAGGCCTTGTTACAGGCTATAACCAGCCATAGCGCGTCCCGTTGCGGACGCGAAGTATTGTTCTCAGAGAGTCGGGGCGAAAACACGACGGCGATTGGCCGCAGGCACCGACCTTAAGCGGCGTTGCGAGCAGGGCGACAGGTGCTGGCGTAAACCCAGACTGCGCCCCCCAATATGCACACGCCCAGCAGCGCCAGTAGGCCGCCCAGAACCATGCCATGGCTCTCGATGACCGGAATGCGCGAGCCATGCTGATAGGCCATATAGGCCGTCAGCCCCAGCATAACCCCGACGGCGGCCATCAGGACGACCAGTCCCAGATCGCTGTCGTCATTGGCGGCGTTGCGTTTGGGGGTGGACCACTGCGGCTTGGTGATCAGTCCTTCGTGCCGCATGACGCCTGTGGTGCCTAAAGGCGCTTCCAGTGGCGGAACTTGTGTTCCCGGTCGGCTGATCGGGGCCAGCAGTAACTGCAGAAGGGTGGGGCGCTTCTGTTCGTCCAGTTCGAACAGGGCGCGCTCGGCGCAGCGACGGCGATACGGCGTGTCGATAGGCGGTTGCTGACGTTCCGGAACACTGCCCAGAATCTCGGCCACGTCCTGCATGCGCCCGCGACGTAGCAGGCCAAGAATGTCCGTGCGCTCGAATCGTTCGATGCCGATGCTGTAGATGAAGCTGACCAGAGCATCGAACTGGTTCTGCGTCAGGGTACGGCGGACCTGCGTGTGCAGAAACCGGACCACAGGCAAAAGGTCGTGGAGCAGCAGCAATTCGGCTTCGGCTTCGGAAATCTCGATCCCTTCGCGAGCCGACTGGGTGTGGCCATAGCCGATCACCAGTGTCCCGTCGCGGCGCGCCACCGCCCGAGGACGAAAGCCCTCGAAGCTTTTGATCAGCAAAAGCCCTTCGCGGGACAATTTCTGATGCGGGGGTGACGCAGGTTTCGGCACGTAATGATCCAAAACGAAACGGGGAATCGAGCTTCACCGTTGAAACAGCAAAGCCTGTTCCAGCGTGGAGGGCCGTTTCGGGAATTTGGGAAATCGCGCCCTAAAGCAGGACGATGGTCGCCAGCCCCAGGAAGATTAGGAAGCCGAAGAAGTCCGTCGTTGCGGTAACGAACACAGCCGAAGAGACCGCGGGGTCGAACTTGAGCTTGCTGAGGGTCAGCGGTGTCACCACACCGACGGTCGCCGCCACCAGCAGGTTCAGCACCATGGCGGTGCTGATCACCGCGCCGATGCGCCAATCCTTGAACCAGAAGCCCGCCGCAATACCGACCAACGGCGACAGGACGATACCGTTCGCGAGGCCTACGGCCAGTTCGCGCCAGAAGGTGCGAAGGGCGTTGGACGAGTTCAGTTCGCGCGTTGCCAGTGCGCGCACCGTAACAGTCAGAGCCTGCGTGCCCGCATTGCCGCCGATGGCCGACACAATCGGCATCAGCACGGCCAGAGCAACGATCTGTTGGATCGTGCCTTCAAACACAGCGATGACCGCTGCGCCGAGAATGGCGGTGAACAGGTTGATGCCCAGCCACGGCACGCGGCCGCGCACGATCTCGAACACGGACGACGACCGGTCTTCGTCCGAGACACCGGCGAGGCGCAGGATGTCCTCGCGGTTTTCTTCCTGAATGATGTTCACGACGTCATCGACGGTCAGCTGACCGACGAGGCGGCCTGCAGCATCGACGACGGGAGCCGAGATCAGGTGGTATTTTTCAAAGATGTACGCGACTTCTTCCTGATCGACGTCGACGGCGATCTCGTTGATCGGCTCCATCAACTCGGTCAGGGGCGTTTCGCGCTTGGAGCGCAGAAGGCGCGAAATGGCGACGCCGCCAACCGGACGGTTGAACGGGTCGACCACGTAAATATCGAAGAACAGCTCCGGCAGTTCTTCGCCGTCGCTGCGGACGTGGTCGATGGTGTCGCCGACGGTCCAGAACTGCGGCGCGGCCATAACCTCGCGCTGCATAAGACGACCAGCAGTATCCTCGTCGTAGCCCAGCGAGGATTCGATGGCTGCGCGGTCGGTTTCCGGCATGGCGGCCAGAACCTTTTCGCGCTGGTCGTCCTCGAGGTCTTCGACAACGGCGGCGGCGTCGTCCGAATCCAGTTCCTGCAGGGCTTCGGCCAGCACGCCCGAGGGGACGCGTTCGAGCACCTCCTCGCGGATACCGTCGTCAAGTTCCGGCAGGGTTTCCGCCAGTAGCTCCGGCGGCAGCCATTGGACCACGACACCGCGGTGTTCGGCCGTCAGGAAGCCCATCAGGTCGGCGACGTCGGCGGGGTGCAGGTCTTCCAACAGGCCGCGCAGGCGCATGCCATCGCCGTCATCGGCGGCGTCGACAACCTTTTCAACGAAGTTGGCGGTAAGGGCGTAGTCGTCGCCCAGCGCGACGTGATCCTCGTCTTCGCTAATCATAGCGAAGACGTTGGGATCTTGGGTCTCATTATCCGAAGATAGACCGGGTTTCAGGTCGGCAGGATCCGTGTTGGTCACGTTTACGCCTCCCTAAAGATCGTATCCCGCTTGGTAGTAGGCGGGATTCGCCCTGTCTCTTCAATGGTGCGGTCGAGAAGACTCGAACTTCCACGGGTTGCCCCACAGCGACCTCAACGCTGCGCGTCTACCAATTCCGCCACGACCGCTCGCATCGGAGGCCGCTGAATAGGCTAGGCTTTTGAAAAAGGAAAGCCCGAAAAAGAGGAAAAATCAGGAAACTTGCCCCCAACCCTCTCATAACCCAGCAAAAAGCCCGCCGGAGCGGGCTTTGGCCTCTTAAATAAAACGCGGCTATCAGGCCTGGCCGGCCATATAGTCATAGACATCGGCGGTACGCGTGACGGTGATGGCGATCCGATCCTCACGAATCTCGATCTCACCACGCGCTACAGGATGGTTATTGGCCAGAATCCACACTTCGTCCTTGGCCGAAGCGTCCAGCGGAATCACGGCACCACGGCCCATGCGCAGAAGTTGCTGCATGGGCAGGACAGAGCGGCCCAGAACGACCGAGATTTCGACATCTACAGCTTCGATTTGGCTCACCGGTAACACCCACCACTAAAAGACGGCCTTGCGCTGCCGTTCTTGGAAGCACATTGAACCCACTATGCTTGATGAGCCGTTAAACATGTCCGAATCCGCATTGATCCGTGCCGATGGTCGTCCGGTCGAATGGGCCGTCTCGACCGGCTATGTCGATTACGAGCAGGCCGAGGCCGCTATGGAGGCGCGCGTCGCCGCCATTGCAGCGGGCGAGGCCAACGAGCTTGTGTGGTTGCTGGAGCATCCGCCGCTCTACACGGCAGGCGTGTCGGCCAAGGCCGAGGACCTACTGATGCCGGATCGTTTCCCTGTCTACAAAACCGGACGGGGCGGGCAGTTCACCTATCACGGCCCCGGACAGCGCGTGGCTTATGTGATGCTGGACCTGACCCAGCGCGGACGCGACGTGCGCGGTTTCGTGCATACGATGGAAGACTGGATCATCGGTGCCCTGAAGCGGTTCGACGTACACGCGGGCATGCGCGAAGGCCGCGTCGGTGTCTGGGTAGAGCGCAAGGGCGCAGGCTGGGCGCGCGAGGACAAGATCGCTGCCATCGGCGTGAAGGTCCGCAAATGGGTCAGTTTCCACGGCATCAGCCTGAACGTAGAGCCGGACCTCGACCACTTCGGAGGCATCGTGCCGTGCGGCATCACCGAGCACGGCGTTACCAGCTTGCTGGACCTTGGCATTCTGGCGTCGATGGATGATGCGGACGATGCGCTGAAGACATCGTTCCAAAAGTGCTTTGGTCCGGTTGTACCGGCGCAGCCGCCTATCTGATTGCCTAGACGGGCGGGCCGTGCCGGTTCAGGTGCGGCTGGCCCGGCAGGACAGCCAGAAGGATTAGGACAACGGCGACCCCTGCACCGGCCGCTGCGCAGGGCCAACCGTCCAGATGTTCGGCCAGTCCGATAGCGGCCACCACCAGCCAGCTCCACCAGCCCGATCGCCCCAGATCGTGCAGGCGTAGGGACATCACGCACATCGCCGAATAGGCGATCAGCAGCTTGGCCAGAAACGCTGCCCAGCCTGCCAACCCGTTGGCATCCGCCCACACCACCGCACCGGAGACCAGCGCAAGCACCGTCGCGCCGAAGGCAAAACGCACTCGACCGATCCGGTGTGTGGAGTGAAAGAACAGCTCGGTCAGTCGGAACATCAACGAAAGGTGGGGAGGTCTGTGCCGCGGGGATTCGCTAGGGGTTAAGGCCGTACCTTAGCCTAAGCGATAGGCGAGGGAAGCGGGCACCACTATCGCAGGCGGTGTTCCAGACCTATATCAAGACCATGACTGATAACGCACCGACCGACGCACACGCCGCCCATCGTTCGAACGCGGGTTATGATCTGACGCCGCCGACCGAGGCCGAGCGTGCCATTCTGGAAGCCGATCTGTCGGTAGAAGAGAAGCGGGTCCTGCTGGCCCATGGTACCGAAGCGCCCTTCTGCGGGACTTTGCTGGGCGAGAAGCGTCAGGGAACTTTCTGCTGTCGACAATGTGGCTTGCCGCTGTTCAAGTCGGTGACCAAGTTCGAGAGCGGGACGGGGTGGCCCAGTTTCTGGGAGCCGGTTGATCCCGAGCATGTCGTCGGCGTGCGCGATACGTCGTACGGCATGGTCCGAATCGAATCGCGGTGCGGTCGCTGCGATAGCCATCAGGGCCACGTCTTCCCCGACGGCCCGCCCCCCAGCGGCTTGCGCTATTGCATCAACTCTGTCGCACTGAGTTTCACCCCCGAAGGTGAACCACTGCCGGACCCCTTGGGGCGCGGTGATGGCACGGCCTGAATAAGGCCGTCTTTCGCGGAGTAAGGTAGTTCGTCTGTTCGAGAGGTGAGTGACGTGTCCATTCTGCTTCCCATCGCTGTGGCTCTGAGCTTTGGCGCAGCCGATCTGGCGAATGACCCCGATGGTGTCGTAGCAACGGCGCGTCCGGACCGTGGTGCTATTATCGAAACCGACGCCAAACCGGAGGTGGCTACGCCCTCGTCGACGGTATCGTCGGTGACGCAGAACCTTTCCACTGCCGAGCAAATCGACAACTGGCTCTCGAATCGTCCCGCGACGGCCGAGGCCCCTGTCTGGCGCGAAGAGCAGCCCCGTAAGATGACGGGCGAAGTCAGCTTGGGCATCGGCAGTCACGACTACAGCGACGTTTCGGCCCGTGTGGATATGCCCTTGGGCGAGCGAGGCTCCCTGAGCCTCGGCTTCAGCCAGACCAAGAATGCGCCCTATTACCGACCGGTGGGTCGCGATGGTCTGTTCTGGGATCCGCGTGATCCGTACGGTGAATGGACGTCCATGGGGCTGGGACGCGGGCAGTGGGTTACGCCCTCGGGGCGCAGTCTTAGCCCGGTTGACAATGGCACGCTGATTCCGCGTCGGGACCGGATATCGACCGAAGACTGAGCAGTTGCGTATTCGAGACTAATTGACATGTGACGAAATGCGATGGCGGCGCTAAGCCGCATTTGTCGTTTCGAGTTTCGTCATTATGTCCGGCGTCTCGACCCCTTTAGGATCAATATGGACAGTTTGTTGAGTTCCGTTGCCGAGTTCATCTCGCGCAACGCGATGTGGGCCGGATTGATTCTGGGGCTGGTGACCTTCGTTGAATCTCTGGTGGTGATCGGTGCGTTCATTCCGGCGACCGGACTACTGGTTATCGCTGGCACCATGATCGCGGCAGGCATACTCGATCCTTGGAACGTTATTCTGGGCTGCGTAATCGGGGCGTCACTGGGTGATGCTGTCTCGTTCGCGATTGGCCGCCGGATGGGCAGCGGCGTTTTGCGCCACAAATGGCTGCGTCCGCACCGCCGCAAGGTCGCTTGGACCCGCTTGTACTGCGCTCGCTATGGTGTGGCTTCGATCTTTATCGGCCGCTTCTTTGGTCCGCTGCGCGCGTTTGTGCCGACCATGGTGGGTGTGCTGCGGATGCGCCGCCGCACCTTCCAGATCGCCAATGTCACCTCTGCAATCGTCTGGGTACTGGCCATGGTCATCCCCGGTTGGTTGGTCGGCAAGGGACTGCACCATCTGGCCGAGGGCCACGGCAAGACGGTGGTCATTGCCGTCGCTCTGGTTCTGGTGGCGGGTGTGCTGGGCGTGCAGCGCCTAATGAAGGCGCGGGCCGCCAAGAAGAACCGGATGCTGCGCGGTGCCGTTACCGGCGACTGAGCCACTGCCGGCGACGAGGAACAGAAAAAGCCCCGATCCGGTTGGATCGGGGCTTTTGTTTTGCTGGCTTGGTCTGGCCTTAGTTGTGGGTGTGACCGTGGCCGGTGGTCTCGGTGTAGGTCTCTAGCGCCGCTTCTGTGACCGTGGCCGAGAACGCGGGGTTGGTGGAGGCATCACCCTCGAACCAGAACGGCTTGCGAGCTGGGCCGCCCACTTCGTTCATGCGGTTATCGAACAGTCGTCCATTGACCATGGTCGCGTCGATCTCGTGGGTGTTGCGGATGTTCTCCAGCGGGTTGGCATTCAGCACGATCAGATCGGCCAGCTTGCCTGCCTCTAGAGAGCCGACATCACGATCCAGACCCAAAGCGCGCGCACCATTGATGGTGGCCGCCTGAATGGCCTTGATCGGGGCCATGCCGCCCTGGTTCAGCATCCACATTTCCCAGTGCGAGCCGAGGCCTTCACGCTGGCCGTGGGCACCGATCTGGACGGTGACGCCGTTCTCGCTGAGGCGAGTGGCCTCGTGGGCGACGCTGATGTGGTTCAGTTCGTCTTCCGGAATACGGGTCGGGCGACGCGACACTGCGTCCAGCATGCGGCGCGGCACATACTGGCTGAGGATAGGATCAGCCCACACTTGGGTCGTGTCGTAGAAGTGCTTCTCGCCCCACGCGCCGCCATAGGCCACGACGAGCGTCGGGTTGTAGGCAGTCGAGGACTGCGACCAGAACTGGATCACGTCGTCATACATTTTGGCGACGGGGATCGAATGCTCGATCGTGGTGTGACCGTCCGCGATCATCGACATGTTGTGCTGATACAGGCTGCCACCTTCCGGCACGACCATCATGCCCAGTTCGCGCGCGGCTTCGATGATCTGCTGGCGCTGTTCGCGGCGGGGCTGGTTGTAGCTCTTGACCGAGAAGGCACCGACAGCTTGCAGGCGGCGCAGAGCCGTCTTGGCGTCTTCCAGATTGTTCACCGTGGCGGTGAAGCCGGTGTTGGCACCGTACAGGATACGGCCCGTCGAGAAGATGCGCGGGGCGGTGACCAGACCGGCCTTTGCCAACTCGCTGGCGGCGAAGATTTCCGAGTTGCTGTTCGACGGGTCGTGAACGGTGGTCACGCCGAAGGCCAGCGAGGCGTAGTTGATCCAGCTTTGTTGCGGGATGATGTCATCCGAGCCCATCGAACCGTGCCAGTGGGTATCGACAATGCCCGGCATGATGGTCTTGCCAGCCATGTCCACGACCTGAGCGCCCGCAGGAGCGGCGACCGAGCCGCGTGCACCGATGGCCTTGATGCGGTTGCCTTCGATGACGATGACGCCGTCGTCGATGACTTCGTCACCCTTGGCCGTGATGATGCGCGCGCCGCTGAGGACCTTCAGGCCCGACGGCTGGGCATAGTCCACCTTGAAGCCCAGCGGGATGCCGTGCTCCGCTGTGGCTGCAACGGTTTCGGCGGCACCATCGACGAAGGTGAAGCTGTCCGTCAGCTTGCGGCTGAACAGTTCCGGACCGTTCGACCAGCGCAGGGCCGAAGAATCAGCGGACCAGTGCAGCCACTGACCTGCATCGCGGGTCATGCGGGTTTGCGGAATGGCCTTGCCGCTTTCCGACAGGGTGACGGGGCGGCCCGTTGCGGTGAACGGCGCGACATAGGCGTGGAAGCGCTCGGTCCAAGCGACCCATTGGCCGTTGGGGGCCACAGTGAAATCAGTGCCGTATTCCGACAGCAGGTGCGTGCGTTCGTCGGTGCCATCCAGCTTGACCGAATAGAGGGCGTTCTTGCCGTCCTTGCGACCGCGCAGGAACAGGCGGTCGCTGCTGGCACCGAACTGCGGATCGGCACCGCTTTCGGTGATCAGGCTCGATTCGCCGCCGCGTGCAGGCACGCTGTAGACGCCGGGGTTCATGCTCCACAGCGGCGAGGTCAGATAACCACCCGTACCAGCGCGATAGACGACCGTCTGACCGTCGGGGCTGAAGGTCGGTTCGAAATAGTGGCCGGGGTTTTGGGTCAGGGTGCGGCCTTCGCCGCCGCTGGCGGGCACCACGCGCACCGAACCCAGCTTCTGGTCATCCCACGTAGTGTAGGTGATCGAGCGGCCATCGCGCGACCACGACGGATAGAGCTCGAAGTGATCGGTCTGGCGGGTCAGGCGACGCGGCTGGCTGGTGGAACCGTCGGCGCGGATGTCACGGACGTACAGGTGGCCGAGAGCCTCGAACACGACCTTGCTGCCGTCCGGCGAGGTTTCGGCAAAGCGCACCATCTTCACGTCGAACTGGTCAGGGGCGACCTCGACGTTGAAGCGAACGGCGTCCTGAACCTGACGGGTGTCGCGAACGCGGAACGGGATTTCGGTGGCCGCACCCGATTTGGCATCGATGCGCTGAATCTTGCCGCCGGCCCAGACGATCAGGTGCTTGTTGTCCGGCGTCCAGCTGAAGGTCGGATAAACGCCGTGGATCGCCCACGTTTCCTGCATGTCGCGGTCGAGCGCGTTGTACAGCGGCGTTTCGCGACCCGAAGCTAAATCCTTGAGGTAGAGCACCGACTGGTAACGATCACGGCGCACGAAGGCCAAGGTCTTGCCATCCGGCGAAGGGGTAGGGCGGATCGAACCACCCGGACCGGTGACGAATGGGCTGATCTCGCCCGTTTCGCGGTCCAGACGGCGGATCACATAAATCTGGCCGTTCGGGTCCTTGGAATATTCGAAAGTGCCACCCGGCGTGGAATCATCGCTGTAATAGAGATAGCGGCCATCCGGCGAGAACGCGGGTTCGCCCGTGTCTTTCTCTTGCGTGCGGCGCTCGGTCAGTTGGACGCCGCTGCCACCTGCGCGGTGCCATATCCACATCTCGCCCGCGCCCAGCGAGCGGCCCGAGGTAAAGTGCTTGCGGCCGACGATGTACTGGCTGTCCGGCGTCCATTCCGGCTGGGTGACCAGACGGAACGATTCGTCGGTGACCTGACGCGGATTCGAGCCGTCGCGATTCACGATCCAGATGTTATCGCCACCGCCACGGTCGGACGTGAAGGCGATATAGCGGCCATCCGGCGAATATTTGGGCTGCATTTCCCATGCGACGCCCGACAGAATCGGCTTCGCCTCGCCACCGCCGATGGGCATCACATAGATGTCGCCCAGCAGGTCGAAAACGATTTCCTGCCCGTCAGGGCTGACGTCCAGCGACATCCACGTGCCGGAGGTGACGTCGATATTGACGGCGCGAGCGGGGCCAGGCGGGGTTTGAACATCCCATTTGGCCGGCTTCTCGGCGGTGGCGGCTGCAGGCGTCTCTGCCGGTGCTGCCTCCTGCGCCCACGCGGGCATGCTGACGGCCAGTGCCGCCACGGTGGTGAGCCAAACGCGCTTCATCTGTGGAAGCCCCCTCGTAACTGTAAAACCCTCTGGTGAAGGCTAGCGAGGTTGGCAGGGGTTTGACCAGCGGCCAGAGCGTGAAAAAGGCGCAACCTTAACGGCAGCGAGCGCAAAGTCCGGAATGTAGGGGAAGATCCCGCTCTCCCGCTTCTGTTATTGAAAACAGAAGCGGGGAGAGGATGGTGCCGTCGGGCAGGATTGAACTGCCGACCTCAGCCTTACCAAGGATGCGCTCTACCACTGAGCTACGACGGCGACGACGGAGCGGATAACCGCCCGTACCTATTTAACAACGAGACACTACACCAAACTGGTCTGCCAATCTGCGTTTAAACAGAGAGGCGAATGGTGCCGTCGGGCAGGATTGAACTGCCGACCTCAGCCTTACCAAGGATGCGCTCTACCACTGAGCTACGACGGCGTCTCGCTGAGGAGGCGGCTTTTAGCCAACGACTCTCGGGGGGCGCAAGTGAAAAAATGCATGTTGATCAAAATCTTTGCACGATGTCTGTTGTCTGAATGGATATCTCGGATCGCGATAACAACGGTTCCTCTGCGGCCCCTGCTACGGAACCGCCCTTGCCGGACGCGAAGGCTCCGGTCGCCAAGCCCTTGGACCCCAAGGCAGAAAGGGCGCAGCGACTTGCGGCTGCGCTGAGAACGAACCTGCGTCGGCGCAAGATGCCGGGGGCTGCGGCGCGTCCGGAGCCAAAGGATCGTAACTAGAGGTGAGCGCCTAGCGCACAAAGGTGTGAAACAAGCCCTTTCAACGGGGGCAAAGGCCTTGCTAGATAGCCGATACACCGGACCACAGTGGTACCGGTCCTGAAGGTTTCCATGGACAGCATTGTCATCCACGGCGGCAATCGCCTGAACGGCTCGATTCCCGTAAGTGGCGCCAAGAACTCCGCCATCAAACTGATGGCCGCTTCGATCCTGACGTCGGAGCCTCTGCGCCTGACCAATATGCCGCGCCTTGCGGACACCCGTTTTCTGGGCGCGTTGCTGCGCGAGTTCGGTATCACCGTCACCGAGAGTGATGGTGCCGATGGTCAGCAAACCCTGTTTGACGCGCGTGAACTGACCTCGACGTTTGCGCCCTATGATCTGGTTCGCCAGATGCGCGCTTCGTTCAATGTGCTGGGCCCGCTGCTGGCGCGTACTGGCGAGGCGAAGGTTTCGCTGCCGGGTGGTTGCACCATTGGCGCGCGTCCGGTCGATCTGCACCTGATGGCTCTGGAAGCCATGGGCGCTCAGATCGAGCTGGAAGAGGGCTATGTCACCGCCTCGGCCCCCAAGGGCTTGCAAGGTGCCGAGATCGAGTTTCCGTTCGTCTCTGTCGGCGCGACCGAGCATGCCTTGCTGGCGGCCGCGATGGCCAACGGCACTACGGTTCTGAAGCGTGTAGCCAAAGAGCCTGAAATCGGTGATCTGGCCCGCTGCCTGATCTCGATGGGTGCCAAGATCGAAGGTCTGGATACGGACCAACTGGTCATCACGGGCGTGACGTCTCTGCATGGCACTGACTGGTCGGTGATTCCGGACCGTATCGAAATGGGCTCCTATGCTGTGGCTGCTGCCATGGCTGGAGGCGAAGTTCGACTGACCAAGGGGCGTGCCGACCTGATCGTGGCCCTGACCGATCTGATGCGCCAATCTGGTGTGGAGATCGAGGAAGCTGCGAACGGCGATGTCATCGTTCGTCGTGACCCCACCCAGCGTCTCAAAGCGGTCAATGCCACGACCGAAATCTATCCGGGCTTCGCGACTGATCTGCAGGCCCAGTTCATGACCCTGATGACCCTCGCAGAGGGCGAGAGCGTCATTCACGAAACGATTTTCGAAAATCGCTTCATGCACGCACCGGAACTGATGCGCCTCGGAGCCGATATTACCGTATCCGCAGGCGAAGCCCGCGTGCGGGGTGTCGAACAGCTGCGCGGCGCTCCGGTGATGGCAACGGACCTGCGGGCATCGATGTCGCTGGTGATTGCTGGTCTGGTCGCCGAGGGTGAAACCACGGTAGGCCGCGTCTATCACCTGGATCGCGGCTTCGAACGGATGGAAGAAAAGCTGGGGGCCTGCGGTGCAGACGTCCGGCGCGTCAAAGGCGACGGCCAAGAGCACTGAATCGATGACTGACCCGATCGACAGCGTCCGCGAAGAGCACAACCACAGTGACGGCTCGGCCAAGACCGACCTTGCGCCGTTGCGTCTGCTGGCCGAGGACGCTGACGATCTGCAGATCATTTCGGCCGCGCTTCAGGATGCGGTCATGCGGCCGGTCGATATCCGGTGGGAGCGCAAGGCACGGCGTCTGACGCTGGTTCTGTCGCGGTTCTGCTGGGAGTGCGGTGGTACGCGTGTCGCCTCGGCAATGCAGTTCGGCGACGTCCAGTCGGTCAAGAGCCGCCGTTTGCCTCGCGCACCAGAGAGCCCGCTGGAGTTGCTGGCCATCGATTTCATGCCGACCGAAGCGCCTTCCGGTCGCGTGATCATGATGTTTGCCGGGGGCGGTGATCTTCGTATCGATGTGGAATGCCTTGACGCAGTCCTGACCGATCTTTCAGATCGCTGGCCGACTGCGGCAGCACCGGCGCATCCGGCCGACGACAACACCCCTCTGGAAGCCTAGGCTTTAATGACATGAATGCGGATCTGACCAAGATCGAGATCGACAGCGGCAGCCTGCCTGCCGCGACAGCCGAAATCGAACACGAGCGTCGTGTGGCGATCTTCGATCTTGTCGAATCCAACGTCTTCAAACCCGAGGGCGGTGCGAGCGGACCCTATGTGCTCAAGCTCTCGTCGCAGGACAACCGCTTGGTTTTTGACATTAGCGGACCGGACTACAACCACGTCCACGCCCTGTCGCTGACGCCGCTCAAGACTGTGATCCGCGATTACGGCTTGATTTGCGAAAGCTATTACGAGGCGCTGAAAGGCTCTTCGCCCAGCCAGATCGAGTCGGTCGATATGGGCCGCCGCGGACTGCATAACGAAGGCGCAGAGCTGCTTCAGACCCGCCTTGAGGGCAAGGTCGAGATGGACAAGGAAACCTCGCGTCGCTTGTTCACTTTGGTTTGCGCCCTATATCGACGCGGCTGAACTCGACTAATCCACCGTTTTAGTGCATTAGAGCGCGCTCTGATCAACGGCTCGCGTCAACGCCCGGCGCGAGCTCATTGCTGTTTCAACGGGCGAGAGAGGCCGCATGGCTAAGGAAGAACTACTTGAGTTCCCCGGCGTGGTCAGCGAATTGCTGCCCAACGCTACTTTCCGCGTAACGCTGGAAAACGATCACGAAATCATTGCCCACACTGCAGGCAAGATGCGTAAGAACCGCATCCGCGTGCTGGCAGGCGATAAGGTTCTGGTCGAAATGACTCCGTACGACCTGACCAAGGGCCGTATCACCTATCGCTTCAAGTAAGGACGCGCCTTGTCGCGTCCTGACGTCACGGCTGGGAAGTTGGTATTAGCCTCTTCCAGCCCGCGCCGGGTGGAACTCCTGGCGCAGATCGGAATCGTTCCCGATCAAATCGATCCCGCAGATATCGACGAAACCCCGCTCAAGGCTGAACTGCCTGCGCGGTTGGCGCAGCGTCTTGCAACGTCCAAAGCGGCCGTTGTGGCAGAGCGTCATCCCGATGGCGTAGTGCTGGCGGCGGATACGGTTGTCGCTGTGGGGCGTCGTCTGCTGGAAAAACCGGCTGACGAAAATGAGGCCCGTCGATTCCTGAAGCTGCTGTCGGGTCGCAATCACCGTGTTTTCACCGGCATTGCTGTGGTTTCCAACGGTCGCACGTCGTGGCGTGTCGTTGACACTCGCGTCACCTTCAAAACCCTGTCTGATTCAGAAATCGACGCTTACGTCGCCTCTGGCGAATGGCGCGGCAAGGCAGGCGGCTATGGCATTCAGGGTCGTGCAGCGGCCTTTATCCAGCGCATCGTGGGCAGCCATCCGGCTGTGATGGGCCTGCCGCTCTATGAGGCCAGCAATCTTCTATACGGTGCTGGCTGGCGTCCGGCGGCGTAAAGTCGGTGGCCGACTTTCAATATTATCTGGACGAGATGCCGGGCGAAACGCGCGGCATCGTCGTCTCGGATGACCGAATCCACTCTCTATATATAGAGCACGACAGTGATACGCCCCAGCACCGCTTGGGAGCGCAGAGCGTGGGTCGCATCACCAGAATCGAACCGGGGCTGCGCGCAGCCTTCGTGGATATGGGATGTGGTGAACCCTACGGCTTCATGGGTCTGGGAAAGAACCAGCGCTTTTCCGAAGGCGAGAAAGTTCTTGTCGAGGTCACAGCAGAACCCCGCGAAGCCAAGGGGCCGGCGCTTAAACGTCTCGGCAACGCCGATGGCGAGCCTCGTCTGGTAAAACCTGCACCACGCGTGCGCGAGATTTTGGAATCACTCGCTGGCTCCAATCCTGTCCGGATGGGACTTGAAGCCATCGAAATGGCGATTCACGCCGAGGAAGAGGCTAGTGCGGCCCAAGTCCTGCGCCCGGAATATGGGCTGGATTTATCCGTACAACGGACACGCGCCTTAATTGCCGCGGATATCGACTACGCTCCGTTGCCCGGCAAGGACAGTCGTAAGGGTAGGGACGCAGTCAACAAACACGGGCTTTTCGAGGTCGCGCGTCTTCTCCGGCTCAGGCACTGGGCGGGTACGGTGGTGGTAGATCTTGCCGGAGTGGGATTCGTCGACGATTCGATACTGACGACTGCCAAGTCCGCCTTTTCCACGTTCGAGAGCGTGTCATTTGGCCCATTAAGTCGCTTTGGTCTGTTGCAGTTCTCGCTTCCGTGGCGGTACCAGCCGATCGATGAGCGTCTGGCTCATCCCGCAACGGCGGGTTTCAATGCCGTGCGCGAGCTTCGGCGGGCGCTGCTGACCGATACGGCGTCGCCCGTGTACGAGTTGGTGTGCGGGGCAGGGGAGGCCGCTGTTCTTGCTCCTGCTGTCCGATCGCTGGGGCCGAGAGCGCGACTTTGCGCCGACGGTAAGCCCGGCCAGTACATTATTAGAGAGGGATAGAACCATGGCCCTGTGCCCGATCTGCAAGCGTCACGAGACCGTCGAGAAATACAAGCCTTTCTGCTCGCGCCACTGCGCGGATATTGACCTCAATCGCTGGTTTACCGGCGGCTACGCCATTCCGGGACCTGAAGAAGAGATTGATGAAAAAGATCGCGGAATTGAGTGAATTAGCCTCTAGACAGCCCGAAACACTCCCCCTATAGAGACCACCTCGCCGCGGCGCAGATGACCGCAGCGAAGACGAGATGCCTGGATAGCTCAGCTGGTAGAGCAGCGGATTGAAAATCCGCGTGTCGGTGGTTCGAACCCGCCTCCAGGCACCATCTCCTTTCCCTACATACGTAAACAATGCTCAATCCGACCACGGTTTGCCGTTTCGGATGCCTGCTGCCATTGTCGCAGGCCACGAAATAGTCATATTTCAGCTAGGGACGTTTCGCGCCAGCGGAGCTGTTACTTGCACAACGATATGCGCGAAACGGGCATATCCCGCAAATTCCTTGCGTTAGCCGATATCGGGCTCTCAACAATCAGGTAAAAGCTATTTTCCGGCCTTGACGCTCCGTTAGGGGTTCGTCAAAGGGACTTTAACCGCATTCCTTACTTGCAGGGCTGAGGTGGAGGGCTATTGTCCTTACTGCAGTCCTCGCCTCGGTGCCGTTATGGTGCGAGTATGGGGTTCGGCGCCAACCGGCGGGGGAGAAATCCGGCGGTGGTTAAGATTTCATTTGAGAGGCGTTCGACTGACGCGGGCGTCTCTTGGGTTCCACGAGTCAGACCAAAGCAGGAACTGGCGAAACATGCTCGATAGCAAGAAGACGAATATCCTCCTGGCCATGGCCGGCGCTGCCGTCCTTATGGCAGGTTCGCCGGCTCTGGCGCAGGACGCCGCTCCGGCAGCTCCGGCCGCCGCAGCCGCACCGGCCGCTGATGCCGCCGCAACCCCGGCTTCGACTGAAGCCCCGGCAGCTGACGCTGCTGAAACTCAAGAAGATCCGGCTTCGGTTAAAGAAGCTACCGGTGGCGGCCACGGCAAGCTGACCCCGATCGGCATGTTCATGATCGCCCACCCGGTCGTTAAGATCGTTATGGCTGGTCTGCTGCTCGCCTCGATCTTCTCCTGGACTCTGCTGCTGATCAAACTGGTTGAGTTTGGTTCGCTGAAGAAGGCCACCGCAAACTTCCTGGATGCGTTCCGCGGTGCTCGCACCCTGGCCGACATCCGTCGCGTTTCGACCTCGGAAGAGTTCGAAGGCAACCCGCTGGCTGACATGGCTGCTGCCGCAACTTCGGAAATCGAAGTCTCGCGTCAAGCTGGTCTGGACGTTGCCGGTGCAAACCGCGGTTCGACCGTCCACCGCGTTGAAACTGCAGTTGCTGCAGTTCAGTCGACCATCGGTGGTCGTCTGTCGGGTGGCCAACAGTTCCTGGCTTCGGTCGGTTCCTCGGGTCCGTTCATCGGTCTGTTCGGTACCGTTTACGGCATCATGAACTCGTTCATCGGTATCGCCGAATCGAACACCACCAACCTGGCCGTTGTTGCTCCGGGTATCGCTGAAGCACTGCTGGCTACTGGTATCGGTCTGTTCGCAGCTATCCCGGCTGTTATCTTCTACAACTACTTCTCGACGAAGATTGCAGCTTACGGCACTCAGGCTGACGGCTTCCAAGCTGAACTGCTGAACACCATCTCGCGTCAGCTCGACAAGGGAGCATAAGACGGATGGCCGCCAAACTTTCCGGTTCCGGCGGCGGCAAGTATACCGTCGAGGCGAACAGCGAAATTAATATCACGCCCTTCGTTGATATTATGCTGGTTCTACTCATCATCTTCATGGTGGCGGCTCCGCTCGCCACCGTGTCGGTGCCGGTAGAACTCCCTCGTGCCGTCGCTCCGCCGGCCCCGAATCCGCCGAAGCCGATCTTCATCTCCATCCAAGACGATGGTGATGTTTACGTCGGCGACTTCAGAACGTCGGTTGAGACTCTGGGTGAAGACCTGAAGTCCCAAATCGGTACGCGTTCTCCTGACGAAGAGCGGATCTTCATCCGTGGTGACCAGAAAACCCGTTATGGCAACTTCATGCAGGTCATGAACGCCTTGCAGGACAACGGTTTCTACAGTGTCGCGCTCGTCGGCAACGAACAGTAAGGGGGCTAAGGATAAGCATGTCCGCTGAACCTCATCAGCCAAGAAACCCCCTTATCGATGCGCCCCGGAAGAAGAAAAAGCTTTCTGCCGGTGCCATCGTCGGTATCAGCGCGTCTGTAATCGTCCACGCCTTGGCAGGTCTGTACCTGTACAAGACGAAGTTCGAAGTTCAGCCGTTCGACTACGTCGACGAAGCAGTGGATGTGGAGCTGATGGACGCTCCGCCGCCGCCGCCTCCGCCGCCGCCGCCGCCTCCGCCTCCGCCGACGGATACTCCTCCGCCGCCGAAGCTTCAGGTGCGCGAACCGGTAGTGACTGATCTGGCTCCGCCAGTGACGGTCAACATCGAGCCGACCAAGAAGGAAGACCGTCGCGATTACGAGGGTCCTCCGGTAGTGGTCCAAGGTCCTCCGCCGCCTCCAGCGCCGCCGGCTCCGCCGCCGCCGCCGAAGCCGTCGGTTATCACCAACCCGCAGTGGTCGCGCCAACCGCGCGTCACTGAGCGCGACTTCCCGCAACGCGCCCTTGACCGTGGTGTCAGTGGCTCGGCTACGGTGGAGTGCACGGTGACCCAATCGGGGTCGCCGAGCGGTTGCCGCGTTGTTAGCGAAGAGCCGTCGGGCATGGGCTTCGGCCAAGCCGCGGTTCGCGTTATCCAACGTGGTCAGCTTTCGCCGCGTACGGTTGACGGTGCTGCTCAGGACGCCAAGTTCGTAGTGCGTATCGTCTTCCCGCTGGCTGATTAATCAGCCTTTGTGGTGACCAAAGTTAAGGCGCTCCGGTTTCGACCGGGGCGCTTTTTCTTTGCCTGAAACTATCGAACGGGAGCCGGATTGCGGCTCTGCGCGTTGGCGACGTACAAGCGGATTAACGCGGCAATGGCCGTTGAATATGAGGACATGACATTGCGCACGATTTCGACTTCGATCCGTCTGGGAATGGCCGTGCTGCTTGGCAGCAGCGTGATGGCGGGATGTGCGTACAACGAGACGCTGGGCCGCAACCAACTGGTGATCATGGACGACAGTGCTCTGATCCAGGCATCCCAGTCGGCCTGGAACCAGACCCTGCAAACGCAAAAGATATCGAACGACCGCGCCATGAACGCGCGTGTGACCTCGGTGGGAACGCGACTCGTACAGGCCGCAGGGCTACAGAATCGCCAATGGGTTTACGCCGTCTTTGATGATGCGACGCCCAATGCCTTCGTGCTGCCGTCGGGTCATATGGGCGTCACGACGGGCCTGCTGCGTCTGACGACCAACGACGACCAGCTGGCCACGGTGATCGGGCACGAGATTGCCCACGTGGTCGGCCGACACGCGGCAGAACGCACCAGCACCAGCAGCCTTACCCAGCTTGCACTTGGAGGCATCCAGAGTGCGGCAGGAGACTATGGTCAAGCCGTTGGTGCATTCGGCGGCATCGGGGCCCAGTTGGGCGTCCTGCTGCCGTTCTCGCGTAAGCACGAACTCGAAGCCGACCGTCTGGGCGTGGATTACATGGTGCGTGCAGGATACCGCGCGAGCGAATCTCTCGTGCTGTGGCGAGCTATGGCTAGCGCGCAGAATCGCGCAGGTACGCCGGAGTTCGCTTCGACCCACCCGTCGGACCAAACCCGTATTGCCGCGCTTGAGGCTTATATCGCCCAGCGGGGCTACTGATTTTCCAAAGAACGGAAAAATACATCGCGTTTGATGAAAAGTGCTCTTGAATCAAACGCTGAGGCTAGGTAGAGAGAGCGCCTCGCAGCGATGTGCAGCCTTAGCTCAGCTGGTTAGAGCGCCGGTTTGTGGAGCCGGAGGTCCTCAGTTCAATCCTGAGAGGCTGTACCATTCCACCGCTTTCGGGCGGTGACGCGAATAAAGAGGTCGGACTGGCGAAAGCCGTGTCCGACCTTTTTGCGTTTAGGCCTTGGTTTCCGTGGCCTTTGGCGGCTTGCGCTGGGGCAGCAGTCGAGCCAGCACGGCACGCACCGGAGAGGGGGCGGGAACCTCGACCGTGGCAGCGGGAAGCGTTTCATGCTGCTTAGGCGCGGGACGTCTCAACGCCTCGACGGGCTTGTCGATCTGCGAAAGGGCTTCGGCGGCGGCCGCCTCGCCGGCGGCAATGCCGGGCTCGAACGCCTTCCATTCACGGATATCGACGCCCTCGGGCTTGGGCAGAATCAGCACATCGGTTTCGGCGCGTGCTTCGGTCAGTTCGGCGCTGGTACTTAAGGTCGCGGCGCGCATCAGGATCGATACGATGGGTGGGCCCTGTTTCCATGCGCCGGACATGATCCATCGCCACCACGACGGAGGGGTCTCCAACTGCTCGGCATTGACGCCGCGTGTTTGCGAGACGTCACTGCCAATCATCGGGCCATGGTTGAACCGGCGCATGACGTCGCTGGGGAAGTTCCGGAGCACGGCCCCGTCCACCAGCACCTGTCCGTTGCGGACATAGGGCGGGATCACCCCTGGAATAGCCACGGACGCGCGAAGCGCATGGCGCAGGAGGCCGTCACGATGAACCTCGATCCGCCCTGAGGTCAGGTTCGCAGATACCGCAAAAAAGGGTAGGGGCATGTCCTCGATGGCCAGATCGTCATAGGCCTCCTTCAGCAAGCTCCCCAGCTTGCGCGCGCGGGTCAGTGCCACGAGCGGGATGGCTATGTCGGATAGAGGGTCATTGCGGACGAAGGCGTTATGTATGCGTGTCTCCAGCTCTTCCTGTGTCCATCCCAGAGCGGGGCCAGCAGCAATGACGGCTCCCATTGAGGAGCCACCCAGAAAGTCGAGCGGAATCTTTGCGGCTCTCAGTACGCGAAGGACCCCGATATGGGCATAGGCGCGCGCGCCGCCGCCGGACAGGACCAGACCCACGGACGAGCCCGTGATGATGCGTGCGATCCGGTGCGCGTCATGCGCGGACCCATCCTGACAATGGAACCAGCGGCCGGGCGTCATCGCTGAAAGCCACGGTTGTGACGGGCTGCGCTGGTTGCTCGGGACGGGCGACAGGAGGATCAAATCGGTCAGTTGATGCACCAGTTCGGTGTCGCCGTTTCGTCGACCGACTTGAGCGGGCGGGGCATTGTTCGGGTCCCCCACGATGAAGAGCCTGTCGACCTGTCGGGCACAAAGATGGGCCCACACCGGATCAGCGGCCTCGGCGACATAGAGGACGAAATCGTTGCTATCTTCCACGCGAGCGAACCAGTCGGAGGCCAGTGTCTTGGCATCGCGGTCGATGATCGTGACGCGATAACCCTCGGCCTGAATGGCCGCATGAATGGCATCCACGAACGGGCGGATCGGGGCTTCACGGGCGGAGACAAAACCGTAGACCGTAGGGAAGTCGGTGCGGCCCTTTTGGCGCGTGCGACGGATCATGACCCGCGCGACTTCGGCCATGAGATCGGGGTGGGCGCGGCTTATCTCGTAGAAGGCAGCGCGGGGCAGGGCGATCACCTCGCTGTCGCGCAGGGCGACAACATTCGAGGTATGGGCCGTGTCAGCCAACATCGACATTTCGCCGACGGGCGTGCCCGGCTGGACCACGCCGATGAACTCCGCCTCCTGCCCCTCACGGGGCTTGAAGACGCCCAGACGGCCCGATTGCAGAATGTAGAAGGTGTCTGCCGGATCACCTGCCGAGAACAGCCGGTCCCCTTCGGTCAGGGCAAACCAACTGGCTCTGCTGTCGGGATGCTCCGTCAGGATGCGCGCCAGAGTGGCGTCCAAATTGTCTCTTGTGTTGGTTGGCATCGGCTCTGCTTTAGTCTGTTGCAGACAATACCGTTGTTCGTTCGCAACTCGATAGTCGGTTTGCGGCTTTATTGCTGAGATTGACGATACGGAGTGAGCGACAGTGAGAGCATCATGATCCTGTCGCCCGTCGAATGTGTGTCGATGAGGACGATCGTTAAAAGCGTTCGCGCTTATCGCGGCGATCCGGTTTAACCTCGGCCAAAGAGCTCTAACGGAAGTGAATCATGACCGATCCGAATAAACCCAGCGACGGTATGCCCTCGGAAGAGGATCTGAACGCACTGGACATCACCGATGCCGAGGCGGCAGCCATCAACAGCATCGCGCACCCTCTGGTTGCGGAGGCGGCTCCGGATGCCAACAGCGATCTGGTGAAGATCGACAGCCTGCCGTCAGGCGTGGTGTTTGTGACGATCAACCGTCCGGAAAAGAAGAACGCTTTCAACGCCGAGGTCATCGCGGCCCTGCACGAAGCATTCGAGACCCTGCAAGGCGCGGATCACGTCCGTGCGGTGATCGTGCGCGGTGCGGGGGGTACGTTCTGCGCCGGTGCCGATTTGAACTGGATGCGCGACGCGGCCGAGTGGTCCGAGAGCGAGAACCGTGACGATGCTATGGGTCTGGCCCGTATGCTGAAGGCCCTGCACGACGTTCCGGCCCTGACAGTGGCGCTGGTAGAAGGTGCAGCCATGGGAGGCGGTGCGGGCATCGTAGCGGCCTGTGACATGGCCGTCGCCGTAGAGGGTGCCCGTTTCGCATTCTCGGAAGTGCGTCTGGGTCTGATCCCCGCGACCATCGCGCCTTATGTGGTCGAAGCCATTGGCGCACGTCGCGCACGCCAACTGTTCCTGACGGCCAATGTATTTGAGGCCGATTATGCGGCGCATACGGGTCTGATCGACCTGATCATCGGTCAGGACCAGATCGACGAGTTCATCACGATGGTCACCGATGGGCTCATGGCTAATGCGCCGGGGGCTATGGGCGATGCCAAACGTCTGGTGCACGATGTGGCCGGACGCGAAATCGACGGGCGTCTGATGGAAGATACGGCCAAGCGTATCGCCAGGGCTCGCATCTCTGCCGAAGGTCAGGAGGGTGTCCGTGCCTTCCTCGACAAGCGCACGCCAAGCTGGGCGGAGTAATCCGACATAGAAAAGGGGGCCGGTCGGCCCCCTTTTTTTTAGCTGATCCCCAGGATCCAGCCTTCTTCGTTTTCGACCTTGGCCACGTCTTCGGACGAGGTGCCCGCCGGAGGTGCGAAGGCTTTTTGCAGCTTGCCCTCGTCGTCCATGGTGGCGATGGCCTCGGCGGCGGCGCGGACTTCGGACTGGGTCTTGTATTCCTTGACACCGTCGGCGCTCACCTGACGGGTGGCTTTGAACAGGGCAGGCCAGACCTCGACGACCAGAGTGTTGATCGACGTCAGATCGTCTTCACCTAGTTCGCGCCAGCCCGTGCCGAACGGCCACAGAGCTGCCGACGTCCCCAGCTTGTCCAGCAGGCGGCGCAGCAGCGGCACGCCCACCAGCGTCAAACCCCCGATGGCCCCTGCGCCGTGCATCTGCCAGACGCTGTGCGGGGGCAGCTTCAACTTGCGTGCGGCCAATTCGGTAGCGCGGAATTCGGGGATGTCGCTGCCCGAGCCTTCGGGCGGCTTGGTGGTGGTCAGCCAGCGCTGCGCTTGACTGGCCGGAGCGCCCCAGAACGGCCACGGCTGATCCGTCATCAGGCGGTTCATCTTGGCGGCGACCTGATAGCGGTTGTTGGTGTTATCGGCCTTGTCGACGATGTTGGTCGACAGGAACTTGCCCATCGCGTCCCACGGGCGACCTTCCAGCTTCAGCAAGGCTGCTGTGCCGGCCGGGAAGCCGAAATCAAAGTCCAGACCCAGCAGGACACGGTCGCCGCGCTTGCGGTGCTCGGCCAGCAGGTTCTCCAGCATGGCTTCGCCTTCCGCGCGCGAGGCAACATTGTGGGTCTCGGTGTACAGGCGGAAACGCACATCGCGCTTGGCCACGCCGATCCACAGGGTTTGCTCACCCAGTTTCTTACCTTCGGCGGCAGTCCATTTTGCGATGATGTATGCGTCGAACAATCGGGCCACGTCGGGCTCCAGTTAAATAATAGCGGTTGAGGAGTTGGTTTGTTTCTAGCGGTCCGTGCAACGGACGGGAAGGGTGGTTAACCCTTCACGACCGCTTCGATGTGCGCCAGCCAGCGTCGGGCCAGACGGAGGCCCTCGTTGGCCGAGCCTGTCAGTTGAGGGCCGGAAGAGGTGTTATTGGCCGCAGGGCCGCCTTCCGGTGCGCTCCAGTGGGCCCGCCACAGACTGATTTCGAATTCGGGGCAGTGCGGGTCACGGAACATCAGGCGAAGGATGACGCTTTCGGCATCCTCGACCAGCACATCAAGATCATTGCGACCCAGATGGCGACGCACACGGGCGACGACGTGGCGATCAACGATCACCTCTGCGCCCTCGATCTCGGGGTATTCGAAGACCAGACCAATGGAGCCTTTGTTCCAGAGAACGGCCAGTTGCTCGTTGTCGAGGTCGAGGCCCGCAGCCTTGCCCTCGGCTGGCGCGATAGCCTGCATGTCCGGCGTGCCGGACAGTGCATTCTTCATCGCCCTGCGCAGACGCCGCTCGGACTCCATCCACCATGACAGGAAGAAGAAGGTGGTGGTCGCAAAGGCGGCGATCAGGGCGACCAGTAATATGGCCCTGAACGTCTCCCCCATGATCACCCCTCCAAATCTAGGTCCACGACCACCGGAACGTGATCACTGGGCTTTTCCATATCGCGGGCGTCGCGGTGGGTTTCAATCCCACGGAATCGGTCCGCTGCTCGCGCAGACAGTAGGGCGTAGTCGATGCGAATACCATTGTTCCGCTGCCACGCTCCGGCCTGATAATCCCAGAAGGTATAGGTGCCCTTGGGTTCGTTACCCAGTTCGTGGGCATCTGAAAGACCCAGCCATTTCATGCCCTTGAGGGCAGCGCGGGTTTCCGGCTGGAACAGGGCGTCATTGACCCAGTCTTCAGGCTTGGCCGCGTCGTCGGCGGTCAGGATGCAGTTGTAGTCGCCGCATAGGGCCAGCGGCTCTTCGAACGACAGCAGCTCCTTGGCGCGGTCGTGCAGGCGCTGGAACCAGTTCAGCTTGTACGGAAACTTGTCGGTGTCGATCGGATTGCCGTTAGGCAGATAGATGGACGCTACCCGGACCGGTGTGGGGCTTTCGATCAGTGCCTCGATATAGCGCGCCTGTTCGTCGTTCTCGTCACCGGGCAGGCCGCGAACGACGTCTGACATCGGGAATTTGGACAGTAGTGCCACGCCGTTATAGCTCTTCTGGCCGTGTGTCTCGACGTTGTAGCCAAGGCTTTCAAAGGCTTCACGCGGGAACTTCTCGTCCACGCACTTGATCTCCTGAAAACAGGCGACGTCGGGTTGAGCGGCTTCAAGCCACGCCAGCACGGTAGGCAGGCGGGCGTTGACCGAGTTCACGTTCCAAGTGGCAATACGCATAGGTCTTGATTAGGCCGACGAGACGGCAACCGGAAGAGACAAAAAGAAAAACGCCGCCGGGGTGATCCCCCGACGGCGTCTGTTCCATCAGAATGACCGCTAGGATCAGTCTTGGGCCGGCACGTTGCTGCCTTGCGGAGCGCCATCGGTCAGCTTGCAGCCACCGCCGATTTGAGCGGCTTCGGCGCAAGGATAGACTTGCTGCACGACATGCTCGTTGTTCAGGCGAGCGATGAGGCCATCGGTGCCGTTGCACTTGGCTTCATAGAAGCCGCCGTTCGGGTTCGAACCCATGAAACGCACGTCGGCGATGTCGCAGGCTGCCGCATCCGAACCGGCGAACCACGTCTTCACCGTGGCGATCTGCTCGTCCTTGGTGGTGTAGTTGCAGGTCACATTGGCCGAAGCGAGGGTGAGGCAGGAATCGACTTCCCAGCCGCCGCCAGCCTTGCGGTTGATGCGATAGCCTTCGACGCCTTCGCAGCCGACTTCATAGACGAAGTTCTCGCCCTTGCGGCCGATCAGAGCGTACTCGTTCACGGCGCACGGCACAGCGGCTTCGCGAGCCATGTTGGCGATGACGGTGTCATAGTTGGCGTTGGCCGGCAGGGAGCATTTCGGACCCAGAACGACTTCCGGGTTGGCAGCCTTTTGGCGGGCCTGGGTGGTGTCGTTTTCGTAGCAGTCAACGATGGTCACCGGATCGGTGGTCACCAGCATGAAGCCGAAGTCATTGGCGCAGGCGACTTCGAAGAATTTTTGCTGTTCGGCCGTGACGCCGAGCAGCTTGGCTTCGGTCGGCTGGCAGCGGACGCTGTTCGCGGTCAGGATGCCTTGGGCTTCGGCCAGCACTTCTTCGGGCGACGGAGCAGCCGGTGCAGCAGCCGCTTGCTGACGGCGACGGCCTTGTTGTTCGCGGTTTTGCAGACGACCCGGTTGTACGCGTTCAGCGTTCGGGCGTACGTCACCGGCTTGGCTGCGCTGTTCCTGCATGGCAGGAGCGGCAAAGGCCGACGCCGGTGCAATGGTCAACAGGGCCAAGCTGGCGGCGACGCACAAAGCTTGCGACTTGGAACGGTAGGACACTGGGTAAACTCCTCGCCTCATAAATTTCTGGTGCAGCCTTGGCTGCATGAAATCGCAGGGTCAAGGCAAGATTGGGGTCGGACACTGGACCGGCGAAAGAAAATCTGACAAGTCGGAAGCATAGTTTCGATTGGAGACGGACTTGGCCGACGGGACCTCCCCGGACCTGACGCGCGTAGAGCGGGGTCTCACCTATCCTCAACCAGCGCTGCCCGAAGCCGGGCAGGCGATCGAGGTGGCAGACGGTGTTCTGTGGCTGCGGTTCGCGCTTCCCATGGCCTTGGACCACATCAATGTCTTCGCGATAGCGGACGGGCAGGGCTGGGTCATTGTCGATACGGGGCTGTTTACCGACCCCAGCCGCGAAGCATGGGAGACAGCCCTCGCAGGCGCGCTGAAAAATCTTCCGATTAGTCGCGTGGTAGTCACCCATATGCATCCGGATCACATGGGCGGTGCGGGGTGGCTATGTGCGCGAAGCGGCGCACCCTTGCTGATGTCACGACTGGAATACCTTTCGGCCCAGTTTTACATCACAGAAGATGCCGCCCCCGCTTCGTCAGAGGCCGAGGTGTTTTATCGCGCAGCCGGATGGAGCGAGGACGAGATCACGCGCTGGAAAACGCGACGTGGCCGTTTCTCCAAGACCGTATCGGCGCTTCCTGCGCAGTTCATCAGGCTTAAGGACGGCGATGAGCTTACCATTGGTGGCCGTGTGTGGAGTGTGGTGACGGGCGAGGGGCACAGCCCTGAACATGTCTGTCTGTGGCGCAAGGACGACGGCGTCTTCATCGCGGGCGACCAGATCCTGCCCAAGATTTCTTCGAACATCGGCGTTTGGGATACCGAGCCGCAGGCCAATCCGCTGGATGAATGGCTGCGGTCGCTGGAAGACCTGAAGGCGATGTTGCCGGATGATCTTCTGATCCTGCCTTCGCACGGCGAGCCGTTCTATGGCGTGACCTCGCGCCTCGAGGCGCTGTTGCGCGGGCATGAGGTAGGGCTAAAGCGGCTGGAGCGTTCGCTGAAGCAACCGTGCCGCGCGGTCGACGTGTTCGGTGCGCTGTTTGCCCGCAGTATCGGGCCCGAAGTTTTAGGCATGGCGACCGCAGAATCGCTTGCACATTTGAATTATCTCGAAGCCCGTGGTCGGGTCGTGCGTGAACGCGATAGTGACGGCGTGGACTGGTGGAAGATTGTGGAGGAAGCCCAGTGACCGATTTGATCAAAACGCGCGTCGAGAATGGCGTGATGTTCGTGGTGATGAACCGCGCCGACAAGATGAACGCGATCACGCAGGCGATGTACCTGGGCATGACGCAAGCCTTCCAGCAGGCCCGCGAGGACGACAGCGTGCGTGCTGTGCTTCTGGCCGCAGAGGGCGACAGCTTTACTGCCGGTAACGACATCGCCGACTTCATGCGACTGGGTCAGGTGGACGGCAATCTTGTCGACAGCGACGTGTTCAAATTCCTGAAGGCGCTGGCGGATCTGGACAAGCCGCTGGTGGCCGCTGTGCGCGGTCGCGCTGTGGGTGTGGGTCTCACCATGCTGCTACATTGCGATATCGTGGTGGTCGCCAAGGATGCGAAACTCTCTGCACCGTTCATCAATCTGGCGCTGGTCCCCGAGGCGGCTTCGACGCTGTTGATGCCCCGCGTGATCGGCCACCCGCGTGCGTTTGAACTGTTCGCTCTGGGCGAGACGATCGACGGCGGGCAGGCTTATGAATGGGGTCTGGCCAACCGCGCGGTGCCAATGGCGGCGGTCGAGGCGGTGGCGCGCGATTTTGCTGAACGTCTGGCCCAGCGCGCGCCGAATGCCGTGCGCCAAACCAAGCGGTTGATGCGCGATGCGGAAGGCATGTGGGACCTGATGCAGCGCGAAGGCGAAATCTTCTCTAACCAGATGAAGAGCCCCGAGGCGCTGGAGGCCTTCACCGCCTTTATGCAGAAGCGACAGCCGAATTTCGGCTAAGGGGCTGATAACCCACAGCTTAGCTTTGCTGTAATCCAGATTTGGCGGGCATCCGATCAATTGATGATTGATTCGTGTGGCGCTTGGTCCTAGTGCGCGCCCATGAAAACAGTGCACGCGTTCCCGTCTGATACGACCGCCCCCGCCGTGGTGGCGATAGAGCGCGAGTCTGCGGTCGATGCAGTGGCCGTGGATGCACTGGTTATGGCGGCCTTCGGTCCGGGGCGTTTTGCCAAGACTGCAGAGCGCCTGCGCGAACAGTCGGCAATGTTGTCGGGTTTCACCATCTATGACGATGGGGCACTGATCGGCTCGGTGCGCCTTTGGTCGGTGACGTCCGGTCAGGCGCGAGGCGCGTTCCTTGGCCCCATCGCGGTCGCGAAAACCATCCGCAGCACGGGTCTGGGCGGCAAGCTCGTCGCGCGCTGCATCGAGGAAGCCCGCGATCTCGGCTTGGACGGTATTTTGCTCATCGGTGATCCGCCGTATTTCGAGCGCTTTGGTTTCAAGCCGGCACCCAAGGCTGTTTTCAGCGGCCCTGTGAATGCCGCCCGCGTCATGTGGTTGCCCCTGACGGATGTGTCGCCAGACGGTCCGGTACGGCCGGTCGACTGAGCCCGCGCAAATACGGCTTCAAATAGCGGCCATTGCTGCCCATATTCTGCGTATGCAGAATCCGACGGACAAACCGGAAAAGTCTATCTCCTCGCTTCAGGCTATGGCCGATGCCGCAAAACAGGCACCGGGAAGAGGGCTGCCGCCGGTGCATCTCTGGCATCCGGCGCAGTGTGGCGACATCGACATCCTTATCCGCGCCGATGGTGTGTGGATGCATGAAGGGTCGCCGATTGGCCGCCCAGAGCTTGTCCGACTGTTCAGCACCATCCTTCGCAAGGATCCGGACGGCTACCATCTGGTGACGCCCGTCGAGAAGCTGAAGATAGAGGTGGAAGACCTGCCGTTCCGCGCCGTCGCGGTGCGTGAAGAGGGCGGGCAACTTGTGTTCACGACCGATCAGGGTGACGAAGCGATCGCCGGTGCTGAACGCGCCATTGTCGTCGAGACGGACGCCGCGACGGGCGAACCGTCACCGCGCGTCCATATACGCGGTGACCTGTGGGCGCGCATCGTCCGCTCTGTCTTCTACGATCTGGTGGAACGTGCCGAGGAGATTGACGGTGCTTTGGCTGTCCGCTCCGGTAATTCGGTGTTTGCGCTGGGGCCAAAAGGGGCAGGGCTTTGACCGAGGCGCAGTCGCAGGCGTTGCGCGCGCTGCTGGTTGCGCGTCTGGGAGCGCCGTCTGACTGGAGGCTCGAGAGTGCGCCGCGCTTTTCCGACTTCGATCTGAACCACGAGATGGAGCGCCCCGAGCGGACGCTGCGTCCCGCTGCGGTCCTGATCGCGGTTATGGAGCGCCCTGAAGGGCCCACTGTCCTGATGACCCGACGCTCCGACTCTCTGGCGAGCCATACTGGACAGATCGCCTTTCCCGGAGGGCGTCTCGATCCCGGCGAGACGGCAGTCGATGCCGCCTTGCGTGAAGCGTGGGAGGAGGTCGGGCTGGACCCTGCACTGGTCGAGGTGCTGGGAGTCGGCGATGGCTATGAGACCGGCACAGGCTTCGCTGTCACGCCGGTGGTTGGCTGGCTGAAGGGCGAGCCGAGCCTGAAACCGTCACCCGCCGAAGTGGCCGAGGTGTTCGAAGCACCGTGGAACTTCTTGATGGATCCGGCCAACCATCGTCGCGACTTTTATGACAGCGAAGGTCAGCCGCGGCGCTGGTTCTGGGCCATGCCTTACCGCGAGCACTACATCTGGGGCGTGACGGCGGGCATTCTACGCCGTCTGTGCGACCGGCTGTATGAGGACAAGGTGGCGTGAGCACGCCTGATCTAACCGCACAGGAATGGCTGTCGGCAGAGAGCTCGAAGGCCGTCATCGCTGCCCTGGAGGTCGCGGGCGGGAAAGACTGTGCGCGCTATGTGGGCGGCTGCGTCAGGAATGCGATTTTGGGCGCGCCGGTCGATGATGTCGACATCGCCACCCAGCTTTTGCCGAACGAGGTACTGGCGGCGCTGAAGCAGGCGAAGATACGCGCCGTGCCGACCGGGATCGAACACGGGACCATCACCGCGGTGGTGCAGGGGCGACCCTACGAAATCACTACGCTGCGGCGTGACGTCGAAACTGATGGCCGCCGCGCGGTCGTCGCCTTCACCAAGGATTGGGCCGAAGATGCGGCGCGTCGCGACTTCCACCTGAACGCCCTTTACGCGAGCGGCACGGGGCAGATTTTCGACCCGACCGGCTACGGATTGGATGATGCACTGGCAGGCCGTATCGCCTTTGTAGGGGAGGCCGAGCAGCGTATCCGTGAAGACTATCTGCGTATTCTGCGGTTCTACCGCTTCTGGGCATGGTATGGCCGTGGTCCGGTCGATGCGGCAGGACATGCTGCATGTTCGGCCTTGGCACAAGGCGTCGCGACCCTTTCAGCAGAGCGGATTTCCAAAGAACTGCTGAAGCTACTCGCTGCCCCTGATCCGGTTCCGGCTGTGGACGCCATGATGGATGCGGGTGTGCTGGGTGTTCTGCTGCCCAAGCTGGAAACTTCGCTGTTCAGGGCTGTCGCGGGTATAAGTGGCGATCCCCTGTTGCGGCTTGCGGCCTTGTTGCCGCGCGATCAGAGGGTCGCGACCGACGAAGCCAAGCGTTTGCGTCTGTCGAACCATCAGCGGGATCGCTGGCTGGCGGCGATCATACCCTTGCCGAGCGATCTTAATGCCAAGCAGGCCCGCGAGGTGATCTGGCAGGCCGGGGCGCAGGCTTTCGCCGATCGTTCGATATTGGCTGAGGCCGGTTCACCGCAGTTGGCCCCCTATGCGGCACTGCGCGAGATGGCGCGCGACTGGGTTCCGCCACCCATGCCGGTGGGCGGTCGGGATTTGGCGGACTTGGGGATCAAGGCTGGTCCTATGACAGGGCAGATACTCAAGGCGTTCCAAGCGTCGTGGATCGCAGATGATTTTCCCGCGCACGGCCATCATGAACGTCTGGCGCAGGCTATTCGACAGATCGTGCCCGCTGGAAACGGGTGATCACGGGGCGGTGGTCCGAGCCGTTGCGTCTTCCAAGTTTCCTCTCGACCACAACCAGTTCGGGTGAATGCCACACCTGATCAATGGTGATCGCTACGGGCGAGGGCACTTTGGCGGGCCATGTTCCGGGGAAGCCCCCTGCGGGTATCATGCCGTTCGATTGCTGAATCTGGCGTCCGATACGGCCGGACGAAACAGAGTTGAAATCGCCGGCAATTATGGCGTCATCGCCCAGTTTTTCGCGGGCGATGGCGAGGTCTTCGGCCTGAGTAATCTGGGCGTGCTGATAACGATAGGGCCACGGGCGGGTTAGGTGCGCGGCCATGAAGCCGATGCGGCCCAGCGGAGTGGTGATGCGGGCCGAGGCGGAGAACAATTGGTCCTTGGTGTTCTCCTTGATAGGTTTGATGGGCCAGCGGCTGGCGACCAGAGCGCGGGCGGGGGCTACGTTCCGGTTGCCGACAATCGATACCTCGCGATGGGGATGATCCGGCAGCAGGATGTCGAGGTCGGCTGCGGGGGCCTCGCCCACTTCGACCAGCAGTACAATGTCGGGATCAGCTTCGGCGATGGAGGCAGCCATTGCGGCCACGTCGGTATTTCGTGCCCAAAGATTGGCCGAATAGACAGTGATCGTTTCGGACTCTGCATCGGCCTTGGCCTGAGCGGGGAACCATTGGGGCCAGACCGCGACGGTCAGCATAACGGCGGTAAAGGTCGCGAACAGTGCCGAAGGCCGCAGGCGTAGCAAAGCCAGCAGTCCGGCCCACGCTACACAGGCGAGCAGGGCCGGAGCGACGAAATGATTGGCCAGGTCCGGCCAGCGATGTTCGCTCTGGCTCAAAGCGGCCAAGGCCACGCCAAGCGGGATCAGTGTGATGCCCATGGCCAGCAGGTTCAGAATAATCCGGATAGCGGCGCGGGCTTTCGTCATGTCCGCAGCGATAGCCGAAACTCCGGAGCGCTCCAAGCATGGCAGGTTTCCAACTTTGTCTGTCCTAACCGCCGCGCGCAAACCTCGTTGAAATAAGGGATTGGGCGACGTTTGCGCCCATTTGCGCGCCTTGGCGGGCGGGCGGCGGATGCTGGATTCCGACGAACAACGGAGGCCGTGAATGACGGACGATAGCGCGCGGTTGGGCCTGCCCTATGTGATGGCGGGCCAACTGCAGAAACATGTGACGGTGAACGAGGCGCTCACCCGTCTGGATGCTCTAGTGCAAACGGCGGTGGTCAGCCGCACCCGTTCCAGCCCGCCGAGCGTGGTTACGGAAGGCGACCTTTATCTGGTGGGCGATACTCCGTCAGGCGCTTGGGCGGAAATGGCCGCGGGTGATCTGGTGCGGGCCGACGTGGGCGGCTGGGTCAAGGTGGAGCCGCTCTCCGGCATGCTGGTGAGCGTGCTGGACGAAGGCGTCACTCTGGTGCGTGCCGAAGAGGCATGGCGGGGGCTGGGCGAGACGCTAGGCGGGATTTTGCAGGTTGATCGCTTGGGCGTAGGGGCCGAGGCCGACGCTACGAATGCGTTCAGCGCACGTCTGAACAAGGCTTTGTGGGCCGCACGACCCACTGAAGATGATGGCGACGGCGACTTGCGGTTCACCCTCAACAAGCAGGGGCCGAGCCATACGGGATCAATCCTGTTTCAAAGCCAATGGAGCGGTCGCGCCGAAATCGGCCTGATGGGCGACGACGATTTCAGGTTCAAAGTCAGCGCCAACGGTACGACGTGGAACGAAGCGCTGCGCGTCGATCGCTCGACGGGACGGGTCTGGTTTGCCTCCGGCGCCTCGCGGCGCGAGACGGTGGTTGTAGCGTCGTCCGCCACACAGAGCGTTCCGGCATGGGCACGCTGGGTCGAGGCGGTTTGCATAGGGGCGGGCGGAGCGGGTGCCGAGGGTATGTCCGGCACAGCGGCCACAGTGCGTCACGGTGGTGGCGGTGGCGGTGCGGGTGGGGTCAGCCATGCCATCTGGGCTGCCGAGCACCTCGGGCCGCTGAACATCGTTGTGGGCACCGGCGGCACCACTTCGGGCGCGCATGGCGGTGACACCACCATCACGACCCACGGCCACCTTGTCCTGAAGGCAAGTGGCGGGCGCGGGGGCACTGCGGGACAGGGCGGTGCTGGCGGCTGGGGGACCGGTGGCATGGCCAGTTCCGGCCTTCCCACCAATC
>NZ_JSYD01000046.1:0-20139 GCF_054824005.1 Brevundimonas sp. GN22
AGCGGTCTTCTTCAGGTCCTTCGGTTCGTAGCGATAAACGTGCAGGATCGGGCCGAACACTTCGCGCTCTAGGAAGTCCGGCGTCGGGATTTCGGCGATGACCGGAGCGAACATGTCGCCCTTGGCCGCATCGGCAGCGAGATTACCGCGCGCGATAATCTTGGCTGCCTTCTCCAGACGCGCGACGTGCTTCTCGAGGTTCTCGCGGCTCTCCGCATCGATCACCGGACCGATGTCGGTCTTGGGATCGGTCGGGTCGCCAATGACCTGAACGGCCAGCGCGCCTTTCAGACCCTCGATCAGGGCATCAGCCGCATCGTGCGGCACGTAGAGGATACGAAGCGCCGAGCAACGCTGACCGGCAGAACCAAAGGCCGACAGGATGACGTCGTCGATGATCTGTTCCTTCAGCGCCGTGGTGTCCACGAACATGCCATTCAGACCGCCGGTTTCGGCGATGAACGGGATGATGGCACCCTGACGGTTGGCCAGACCACGGTTGATAGCGTTTGCGGTATCGGTGCCTCCGGTGAAGGCCACGCCGTCGATCATCGGGTGCGAGGTCAGGGCAGCGCCCACGGTCTCGCCACGCCCCGGAACCAGAGCCAGAAGGTCAGGGTTTAGACCCGCCTTGTAGTACAGGCGCACAGCTTCGGCGGCGATAAGCGGGGTTTGCTCGGCAGGCTTGGCCACGACCGCGTTACCGGCCGCCAGAGCGGCTACGATCTGGCCGGTAAAGATGGCCAGCGGGAAGTTCCACGGGCTGATGCAGCCAAAGACGCCACGGCCATGCAGGATCAGTTGGTTCACTTCGCCCGTCGGCCCCTTCAGGGTTTGGCGACCGCCAAAGTCCTTCTCGGCCAGCATGGCATAGTAGCGGCAGAAGTCGGCGGCTTCGCGAACTTCGGCGACGCCGTCGTTCAGGGTCTTGCCTGCTTCACGCGACAGCAGGGCCACCAGGCGATCCATGTCCGCTTCTAGGGCATCTGCCATAGCGCGCAGGATCGGCGCACGGCCAGCACCAAGCATCTTGTCCCAAGAGACTTGCGCTTCTGCGGCCTTCATGACCGCTTCGTCGACCTGTTCCGGCGTCGCGTCCGAAGTTTTGCCCACGACCTGTGTGCGGTCATACGGATTGGTCACATCGCGGGCTTCGACACCCGTCAGCAGCTTGCCGCCGATGATCGGACCGGCCACCAGTTGCTCTGCGTCCAGCGCCTTCAGCGCCGCAGCGTGGGCTTCGCGGGCCTCTGCCGTCGAATAGTCGCGGCCGAGGGAGTTCTGGCGGTCACCGTAGATGTTCATGGGCACAGGGATCTTCGGATGGCGGTCGGGCTGGGCCTCGACGGCAGTGATTGGGTCGGCGGCCACATCAGCAGCCGGAACGCGCTCGTCCAGCAGGGCGTGGACGAAGGAGGAGTTGGCACCGTTTTCGAGCAGACGCCGCACCAGATAGGGCAGCAGTTCTTCATGGCCACCGACCGGCGCATAGGCGCGGACGATGATCTTTTCGTCCGACCACATGTCGCGCGCGGCGTCGTACAGAGCCTCGCCCATGCCGTGCAGGCGCTGGTGCTCGATGACCGTGTTGCGGTCACGGGCCATGCGGCGCACAGCGGCGAGCGTGTGGGCGTTGTGGGTCGCGAACTGGCAATAGATGTGAGGCGCGGCCTCGATCATCATGCGCGCGCAGACCAGATAGTTCAGGTCCGTTGCAGGCTTGGTGGTGAAGACTGGATAGTCGCTGCGGCCATTAACCTGCGCCAACTTGATCTCGGTATCCCAGTAGGCCCCCTTGACCAGACGCACCATCAGACGACGGTTCGTGCGCTTGGACAGGTCGATCAGGCGCTGGATGGTTTCCGAGGTGCGCTTTTGATAGGCCTGAACGGCGAGGCCGAGGCCCTTCCAATCGCCCAGCGAAGGCTCGGTGCACAGACGCTCCAGCAGCTTCAGCGACAAAGCGAGACGGTCGGCCTCTTCGGCATCAATCGTATAGTTGATGTCGTATTTGGCAGCGATTTCGGCCAGTCGCAGGATGCGCGGGTAGAGCTCTTCCCAGACGCGATCTTCATGAACCGACTGATAGCGCGGCGACAGGGCCGACAGCTTGACCGAGACACCGTGGCCGGCTTCCGGCCCTTGGCCCGTGGCAGTCTTGCCGACAGCCTCGATGGCGTCGGCGTAGATCTTTTCATAGCGCTCGGCATCAGCTGTCGTGCGGGCGCCTTCACCCAGCATGTCGAAGCTGCACAGCCAGCCTTCCTTGTCGGAACGCTTCAGGGCGGATTCGATGGTGCGGCCGACCACGAACTGCTCGCCCATGATCTTGACGGCGGTGGCCACGGCCTGACGGATGACCGGCTCGCCGATACGCGCCGCGATACCCTTGATGAAGTTCGGCAGGTCGCGCTTCACTTCGTCTTCCGGCTCGACCAGCTTGCCCGCAATCATCAGACCGAAGCTGGAGAAGTTCACCAGCGTGCTGTCCGACTTGCCGACGTGGTTAGCCCACTCGGCCGAGCCGATCTTTTCCGAGATCAGCTTGTCGCGGGTCAGGCTGTCGGGCGTGCGCAGCAGCGCCTCGGCCAGCGTCATCAGCGCCAGACCCTCCTGGGTGCCCAGAGAATACTGCTGCAGGAAGCTTTCGACGACGCCCTGCTTCTTCTGGCTCTTGCGGGCGTGTTCGACCAGCTCGGTCGCTTCGGCCAGAACCCTGGCGCGCTCGTCCGCATCCAGCGGCAGTCGCGACAGCAGATCAGAGACCGTCTCGCGTTCACCGCGATATTTGTGGTTGTCCAGACTGTCCCAGTGGCGAAGGTCACTCGACATATAAATCCACTCCTGTGAATTTTCGCCTATATCGAGAGCCGATCCGAATGTGCTTCGATATTCAGGCAATCAGGCCGTATACAATTTGGAATCTAAATCCTTACGCCTTGCAGGGATATCGCGCGTGCGTGATCAGCGTTGTTGGTATCTAGTCTCGCTATCGTCGCACTAAACGGATAAAACCACATGACTTTACGAAACGGCTCAAAGGCCTAATCGAATTCATGCGTATTGTTCTGGTCACTGACGCTTGGGAACCCCAGGTCAACGGCGTCGTCCGAACCCTTACCCGCACCGTGGCGGAATGCCGTGCTATGGGGCACGAGGTTGAGGTCATCGAACCCAGCCAGTTCAAGACAATTCCGTGCCCGACCTATCCGGAAATTCGTCTCGCCCTCGGGGCTGAAGAGGAAATCCGCGAGCGTCTGCGCGCCTTCGAGCCCGAAGCCGTGCACATTTCGACCGAGGGTCCGCTCGGCATCGCGACCCGCCGCATCTGCATCGAATGGAAGCTGCCGTTCACGACCAGCTACCACACCAAATTCCCTGAATATGTTTCGGCGCGTTTCCCGATCCCGGTTCAGGTCGGCTACGCCTATATGAAGTGGTTCCACAAGCCTTCAGGCCGTCTGATGGTGGCCACGCCTACCTTGCGTGACGAGCTGACCGAGCATGGCTTCCGCAATGTCTCGCCATGGACGCGAGGTGTGGACACTGAAGTCTTCAATCCGGACCTCAAGCCGATCTTCGAGGAACTGGGCGGCAAGGACTGGCCGCGCCCCTTCTTCCTGAACGTGGGCCGTGTGGCCGTCGAAAAAAACATCGAGGCCTTCCTCGAACAGGACCTGCCCGGTACGAAGATCATCGTCGGCGACGGCCCTGCCCGCGCCGAGCTGGAAGAGAAATATCCGGACGCCAAATTCCTCGGTGCCAAGTTCGGCGACGATCTGGCCCGCTGCTTTGCCGATGCCGATGTCTTCGTCTTCCCGAGCTGGACCGACACCTTTGGTCTGGTAATTTTGGAAGCCATGGCGACCGGCACGCCAGTTGCCGCCTACCCGGCCCATGGCCCCATCGACATTATTCCGAACTCCGGCGCGGGCGTAATCAACGATGATCTGCGCACGGCTTGCCTTGAATGCCTGGAAATCGACCGCAAGGCTGTGCGCGCCTATGCCGAGAAGTTCAGCTGGCGCGCCTCGGCCGAGCAGTTCATCGAGAACCTGCAACCCTATCCAGAGCCCCAGCGCGGCCGCTTCTGGCGGCGGTTGCGCCGCATCGCCCGTCTGCGCCGCAAACAGGCAGCCTGATAAGAACAACGCCCCGCCGATGGATCGACGGGGCGTTTTTCTTGCTGAACGCGGTGACCTTTAGTTCGGTCGCGTCATCGACGTCAGGGCGGTGGCCTTGGCACGCTCGGCGGCCAGAGCCTCGGCACTCATCGGCACCAGACCGCGGTCTTGCAGATAGCCGCCGCGACCAGCGGCACCTTCGGACATGAACTCCAGCACGAACTCCTTCAGGCCGGGGATCACCCCGATGTGCTGCTTCTTCACATAGATATAGAGCGAGCGGGCCAGCGGATAGGAGCCGTCGGCAATGGCGTCGATCGACGGGGGGACGCCATCGATGGTCTCGGCTTTCACCGTGTCCATGTTCTGCTCAAGGAAGGAGAAGCCGAAGACGCCGAGCGAACCCGGCGTGCGGGTCAGGGTCTGGACGATGGCGTTATCGTTCTCGCCAGAGTCGATCCATTTGCCGTCTTCACGCAGGGTGTGGGTGATGGACTCGAACTTTTCCTTGTCGTCCTTGATGGCAGCCACCGCAGGCAGCTTTGCGCCACCCGGAGCCATACCCAGTTCAAGGAAGGCGTCACGCGTGCCGGAGGTCGGCGGTGGGCCGTAAACCTGAATGCGCTGGGCCGGAAGGGCGGGATTGACCTGGTTCCAGCTGGTCACCGTGTTCTGCGTGAACTTGCCGTCCGCGCCAGGGACGTGTTTGCCGAGGGCCTTGTACAGATCTTCCAGCTTCAGATCGAATGCCGAACCATTACGGGCCGTGGCGACAACAATGCCGTCGTAGCCGATCTTGAGTTCGATAATATCGGTCACGCCATTGGCAGCGCAGCGATCAAACTCACTCTGCTTCATCTGGCGCGAAGCGTTGGCAATGTCGGGAGTGGACGGCCCGATACCGGCGCAAAAGGCCTGAATACCGCCGCCAGTGCCCAAGGCCTCGACGCGCGGTTGGGCACCGCCCGGATTGGCCCGGCCGAAGTTCTCGGCCACGCGGGTCACAAAGGGGAAAACAGTCGAAGAGCCCGCGGCCCACACACCTGCACGGGCTTTCTGGTTAGGGCCTCCATCGCCGCAGCCTGCGAGCGCCATAAGGGCAGCGGCGCAAACCGAAATCTTGAAAAGGCGATTGGGTAGGACGGACATGGCCGGACCTCTCAGATCATCATCTATGATGCGCATAGAGATGATTTGTGACGGTCCGGCCAGACCTTTTATGACAGTCTGTCTAAACGTTGCGCCGTTACAGAAGGCGCTTACGCATAGCCTGCGACAACATGTCGATCAGGGTCACGGCCACAACGACCACGATAACCACTGCCGAAACGTCGCTGAAGGCGAAGGCATTCATGCGGTCGAACAGCACCTGACCGATACCGCCTGCGCCGATGAGGCCCAGAACGGTGGCCGAACGGGCGTTCGATTCAAAGCGGTAGAGTGCGAACGAGGTCCACAGCGGAGCCACCTGAGGAATAACGCCCCAAATGATCTCGTGCAGCTTCGAGGCACCGGTGGCGCGGACGCCTTCAACCGGACCCTTGTCGATCGACTCGACGGCTTCGGAGAACAGCTTGGCCAAAACGCCGGCCGTGTTCAGCGCAATCGCCAGAACACCGGCGAGCGGGCCAAGGCCCACAGCCACGACGAACAGCAGACCGATGACCAGATCGGGGATCGAACGCAGGGCATTCATGATCCAGCGAACCGGCTGAACGACCCATACCGGAGCGATGTTGCGCGCAGCGGCCAGGCCCATCGGCACGCCGAGGAAGACAGCCAGGAAGGTGCCCCAGAGCGCAATCTGTACCGTTTCCCACATCTTGGAAACGAACAGCTTCCAGTCAGCGAAGTTCGGATCCAGAAGGTCCGCCGCAAAGCTCTTGATGTTCGCCGAATTGGTGAACAGACGCGAGACGTTGCCCAGATCAACAGCATCGAAGCTGATGAGCAGAAGTACGGCCATGCCACCCCAGATGAGGGCGTCCAGTGCCCAAGCGCCGGCCGACTTTACCGGAGGCTTGGGAATGGCCGTCGAAGTGACGGGTTGTGCGGTCACGGTTGTACCTCGCGCAAGGCACGCAGGCGGTTCAACTCGGCCTCGGCCTTGGCAGCACCGGCGGTGTCACCCTTGGCCTTGGCGTCCGTCAGAGCCTGGTCGGCGATCATTTCGCGAACCGGGTTCAGGTAGGTTTCGTCGGCAGCGTTGAAGCCCGAATAGTTCAGGCCCTTGAGAATTTCGCGCTGACGCTCGGCCTCGGCACCTTCACCACGACCGTAGTTCAGGAAGAAGGTACGCAGCTTTTCTTTGACAGCCGGATCCATGTCCTGACGCACGACGATGCCCGCTTCCGGGATCGGGGGCGAACGCCAGATTTCTTCGAGCTGCGAAGCGATGGTCGGGTTTTCGCGGGCGATGAACACGGTGTTGATCGTGTTCGACGTCGCGACCTGCACCAGACCGTTAGCCACAGCAAACGAGTTTGCCTGGTGATTAGCGGCGCGCACAGTCTTGAAGCACTGCTCCGGAACAACACCCTTGGGGTTGAACAGGAAGGTCAGCGGAGCCAGCGTGCCCGAGGTCGACAGCGCATCACCGATGCCGAAGTCGTACTTCTTGCCGCAAGCCAGCACGTCATCAAGCGTAATGCCCGAACCCTTTTTGACGATCAGGGTCGAGGAATAGCTGTCACGGCCTTCCGGATCGACGATGCGGGCCACCACTTCGCCGTTCGAGCGGTCGATGGCTTCAATCGCCGTCTTGGCCGGGAACCACGCTGCCTGGATCTGGTTGCCACGCATGGCTTCGACCAGAACGGTGTAGTTCGATGCGAAGTACGGCTTCACCGGAACGCCAGTGGCCTTGGACAGATCATCCAGCAGCGGTTGCCACAGAGGGCCCGAAGAGGACTGGCCTTCAGCCGGCAGGATGGCGAACTGGATTTCACCAGCGCCGCCCTTGGCCGCCTTGTCGCCCGAGCCGCACGAAGCGAGGCCCAGAGCCATCACGGCACCGGCCACAAGACCTAGTGCGCGACGTGAAAAACGATATTGGGTCATGCCGTAGCCTCCCAGAACGCGTCCTCGTATTCGGGACCGTAAATTTCAATCAGGCGCTGTGTATCCAGTCCCGTTGCCGGGCCATCGTAAACGACCTTTCCCTTTTGCAGGGCGATAACGCGGTCGCAGTAGCGAATGGCGTAATCAACCTGGTGAAGGGTCACAATCACGCCGAGACCATCGCGCTTGTTCAGCTCGACCAGCAGCTCCATCACCTTGCGGGCGGAAACAGGGTCCAGCGAAGCGACAGGCTCGTCCGCGAGAATGGCTTTGGCACCTTGTAGCAGAACGCGTGCGATCGCGCCGCGCTGCTGCTGGCCACCCGACAGGGTGTTAGCACGCTGGGCGGCGTAGTCGGACACGCCGACGCGGTGCAGCGCAGCCATGGCCCTTTCTTTGTCAGCCTTAGGCCAGACGCCGAAATAGCCACGCCAGGTCGGCAAGCGACCTACCGAACCGATCATAACGTTCGAGAACAGGCTCAAACGACCGACCAGGTTGAACTGCTGGAAGATCATGCCCAAGCGTCGACGCGAACGACGCACGTTTTTAGTGACGCGACCATTTTGCTGGACGACGTCGCCAAAGACAGTGATCGTTCCGCCCGGATCAATCGGGTGAAGACCCGTGATCGAACGGAGCAAGGTGGACTTGCCCGAACCCGAAGGACCAATAAGGGCGACCATTTCACCGGCGCCGACCTCGACGGTCACGCCGTCGAGCGCCTTTCTGGCCCCGTAGGTCTTCGAGACGTCGCGTACCGACGCAACGGCGGATGATGAAGAACTCATGAACCCGTGGATGAGGTTGCAACAAAGGGGGCGCCGCATGACGCGAGAATGGCGCAAGGGCAAGTCTTAATGACACGCCTAGGTCGATTTCGTCCAGCCTGCGGCACTTCCGACATCCGTCGCATACGCAAAAACACACATTAACTGTGCGTAACTCTTGCGGGAGTGCCCCAAAATTACCTCTTTACATTCAGTCCCAATAATCCCATATCGCGCGTTCCGGCGGACCCCGTAGGTCCTCACTTGCGCCGCTAACGCCGGTCTGGGTTTAACAACTAACAGGGGGTTACGTGAATTGCGCACGTACCAACTTCCCCTGGACCTGGTCCGTGAGCGGTCCCCTGAGCGTCCAGTCGCACTCGTGCGACCGGCCTCGGTTTCCGTAGCAGCGCGCTGGTTCCAGAATAATCTTAAGGCTGACGTCTTCTATGCAGTGAAGGCGAACCCGTCGCCGTGGGTCATCGAGACTCTCGTCGCGAACGGCGTGAATGCGTTTGATGTCGCCTCTGTGGCTGAAATCGAACTGGTTCGTTCGGTTAGCAAAGACGCGCGTCTGGCTTTCATGCATCCGGTCAAGAGCCGTGGCGCGATCAAGTCGGCCTACTACGATCATAATGTCCGCACCTTCGTGCTGGACAGCCATGACGAGCTGAACAAGATCCTCGACGTCACCAACCATGCTGCCGACCTTAATCTGGTTGTACGTATGGGCGTGTCGGCGGATGGCGCTGCCTATTCGCTGTCGGGCAAGTTCGGTGTGTCGCCGGATCAGGCCCCTGCTCTGCTGTTGGCCACGCGTCAGGCTGTCAAAGACGGCCTGATGGGCGTCAGCTTCCACGTCGGTTCGCAGTGCATGCGTCCGTCCGCCTATGAGGCCGCGATGACCCAGGTCGGTCGCGCCATCAAGAAGGCTGGCGTGTTCGTGGACATCGTCGATGTCGGCGGCGGCTTCCCCTCGGTCTATCCGGGCATGGTCCCGCCGGACCTGAACGAATACGCCGATGCCATCCACCGCGGCTTTGCCGAGATGCCGGTGTCGGAAACCACGGAACTGTGGTGCGAGCCGGGCCGCGCAATCGTGGCCGAAAGCTCGTCGATCCTGTGCCGCGTCGATCTGCGCAAGGGCGATGCCCTGTACCTGAACGACGGTTCGTACGGTTCGCTGTTTGATGCCACCCACTCGCGTTGGCCGTTCCCGACCAAACTGGTTCGTGACGGCGAATCCGCGTCGGAGCTGAAGCCTTTCCGCTTCTATGGTCCGACCTGCGACAGCATCGATCACATGCCGGGTCCGTTCTGGCTCCCGGCCGATATCCGTGAAGGTGACTTCATCGAGATCGGCATGATGGGTGCCTATGGGGTCGCCATGTCGACCGGCTTCAACGGCTATGGCTCGCACGACATCGCTGTCGTCGAGGACGCGCCGATGGCCTCGCTCTATGGTCTGGCCCCGCGCTCGATCCCGACCGTACGCACCACCGCCGAGGAAAACTCGCGCAAAGTGGTTCGCCTGTCGCGCCCCAAGGGCAAGGCTGGCCAGCGCAAACGTCGCAAATAACCTCTTTCCGGACCGGCCCCTTCGGGGCTGGTCCAAAAAACACTCCATGGCGCCAAAAACGTCATGGGGCGTTTGTATAGATAGCGGCCCGTCGCTCCGTCCGGGTCGCTGTTTCAGTTTTTGACGGGCGCTCAAATCTTTAGGGAAACCGCTGAAATGACCGCTCAGTCGAACATGAAGGCTCAGCTGCTCAACAATACCGTCGAGCACGTAGACATCGCATCGTACGACGCCCGTCCGATCATCGACTCGATGCGCAAGATGTCGTTCTCGTCGCGCGACACCGCTCGCGCCGCCGACATCTTCAACATGGCTCTGGAAGACAAGGCCTGCTCGCCGTGGCTGATCCTCGCGGGTTCGACCTCGGCCGGTGGCTGCATGCACGTTTACCGTGACATGGTTCAGAACAACATGATCGACGCCGTCGTCGCCACCGGCGCTTCGATCGTCGACATGGACTTCTTCGAAGCTCTGGGCTTCAAGCACTACCAAGCCGACAGCCAGATCGACGACAACGTCCTGCGCGAAAACTACATCGACCGTATCTACGATACCTACATCGATGAAGAAGAGCTGCAAGCTTGCGACCACACCATCCTCGAGATCGCCAACAGCCTCGAGCCGCGCCCGTATTCGTCGCGCGAATTCATCTGGGAAATGGGCAAGTGGCTGTCGGAAGGCAACGCCAAGAAGCCGGGCTCGCTGATCCAGACCGCCTATGAAAAGGGCGTGCCGATCTTCTGCCCGGCCTTCGTCGACTCGTCGGCTGGCTTCGGTCTGGTCAAGCACCAGAAGGAACGTGCTGCTGCTGGTAAGCCGTACATGTGCATCGACGCGGTTGCCGACTTCCGCGAACTGACCGACATCAAGATCGAAGCTGGCACCACCGGCCTGTTCATGGTTGGCGGCGGTGTTCCGAAGAATTTCGCTCAAGACACCGTCGTCTGCGCTGAAATCCTCGGCGTCGAAGCCGACATGCACAAGTACGCCATCCAGATCACCGTGGCTGACGTCCGTGACGGCGCTTGCTCGTCCTCTACCCTGAAGGAAGCCGCTTCGTGGGGTAAGGTTTCGACCACCTACGAACAAATGGTCTTCGCTGAAGCCACCACGGTTGTTCCGCTGATCGCATCGGACGCCTACCACCGCGGTGCCTGGAAGACCCGCGAGGCTCGCCAGTTCGCCAAGCTGTTCGGCAAATAAGCCCAGCCATAGCGCATGAAATGAAAGCCCCGGCAGAGCGATCTGCCGGGGCTTTTTCGTGCGCGCGCAACGCTCGCCGTGCAGGAGCGTTGTTTTCCAACGACCCTTGAGATGAGGATAAGCTATGGGCGAAGACGAAAAGACCCGCGAAGAGCGCTTGAAACGCGCATTGGAAGGTACGGATTCCGGCTCCGATACCCGCGCCGGTTCGCTTCGGGGGGGATCGGCATCCGGCTCGGACAATGATCCGGATACGGATGCTGTTAACGCCGATCTCGCCGAAAAAGGTCGCCAGCTGGCCAAAGACAAAACCCGGGCAGAGGACGAGAAGTCACAGCCCGACAAGGATGTGTCGTGAATGACCCAAACGCGCCTTGCTGATGACGCCTCGATGGTTCAGTGATGGACTCTAATCTAAGGCTTGGGACCTGATAGGTAGATGAAGCCCTTTGGAAATTTACTGCTGACCGCCGTAGCCGGCATTGGTCTGGTGGCCTGTGACGGGTCGTCCGGAACGGTCGCTGCACCTGCCGACGAAGTGGTCGCTGGCGAAGCGGTTGATATCGCTCCTGCCGGTTCTCAGGGCGGCGCGTCTTCGACTTCCGGTACGCCGCTGGCGAGCGGCGCTCCGAAGTTTGCAACCCTGTATCCCGAAGCCGAACTGAGCCAGCCGGTGGTTCAAGCCAACGGCGCTGATGGCCCCGGTGGTCTGGCGGAGTTTGTTACCCCGGCGACGCCGGACGAAGTGGTCGCCCATTATCGCAAGCTTGCCGGGGATGCTGGGCTGAAGCCTGTGATGTCGATGAATCAGGGCAATGCCCGCGCTTTTGCTGCCCTGAATAACGAGGGTGCCGAGGTGCAGGTCGTGGCCTCGCCGGATGAAACCGGTGCCACCTCGGTTCAGTTGACGTGGAAATCGGGCCGCTAAGGGCCGCCCCAAAGACAGGTGCGATGATGAAATCGACCGCTCTTCTGGCCCTTGTCCTGTCCGCGACCGCGCTGGGTGCTTGCGTCGGTACTCCTGCCGCTTACGAAGCCCGGGCCGTCAAGGCGGACGATCATGCCAAGGGTTATCTCGGCCGCGACGCGCTGCAAGCTCTTGCCGACGCCGTACCGGCACCGCCTTCGGCAGGCAGTCCTGAAGAGTCTGCCGACCACACGGTATCTGCGTCATACAACGTCTTTGAGAATACTGACCGTTGGCTATTGGCAACCAGCCATGCCGAAGTGCGCATGCCGTTCGCGCTTCAGCATTTCGACTGCGTCCTGGGTGTCCGGTTCAATCCGGCAGAAAACGCTGCCCCTGCCACCGCTCGCCTGATGCAGCGTCTGTTCGAGGACGCCGAGGGCGCTTCGACGATTGTTAAACTGCGCGCCTATCGCGCTCGACCCGTCGGGGATGATGCGGACCGCCTCGCTTGCCAGACGGTGTCGGCGGCAGGGCGGGCATCGGCATCCTATCCATCGGGAACCGCAACAGTGGCTGCCGCCTACGGCGCGGCTATGGCTGCCATTGCGCCGGACAGCGCTGTCGCGGCGCAGGAAATCGGTCGTCAGATTGCGCTCAGCCGGGCGGTGTGCGGCATGCACTACCCGACCGACGTCCGTGTCGGCTATGCGCTGGGCCAAAAGGTTTTCGAACAGGCGGCCCGTTCCCCCGCCTTTGCCGATGACCTGGCTGCCGCGCGGGCCGAACTGGCTGTGTTGCGCGCGCAGAATGTCACCAACCCCGGCTGTGCCGCTGAGCGCGGCGCACTGGCCATGACGGCCGACCTGCAGCTCTGATGCTGTCCTGGTTGGTCTCCAGCCTGATCACCTACCCTCCGGCACCCGCTTGTAGTGCCGAGAAACACCAGCAAGCGATGCAGGTATCAGACGAGCCCTTTCGTCTGGATTGTTCCCTCGTTCTTGTGGAAGGCCAAACTATCCCCCGCCCCATCCTGATCGAAGGGCCTCCGGGCAGAGGCGTGGGGCTGAACTGCCAGGGCGGTACGGTTGGACGTCGGGACCTGAGCGTATCCACCGCGCGGCCCACGATCGCCATCCGATCCCGCAAGACCGCAGAGGGCGTTTGGGAGCGTCCTCACTCTCTCGCCGTCAGGAACTGTACTGTTCTGGGCAATATCCGCATCTTCGGCATGGGGGCGGATGGCGGATATGACGATCTGCGTCAGTCCTCTCGCCTGCCTGGCCACACCAAACGGGCGCAGGCTGCTGCACCGACGCAGGTCTGGCTCGATAACCTCGTACTCACCGGACGTGGTTCTATCCCCCTATACATCGGCACAGGCGTGACCGCGGTCAGCCTTACCAACTCCACCCTGAACGGCAGTTCTACGGCCACGGCCATCTATCTGGACGCCGAGAGCCGTGGAAACACCATACGCGATAACCGCATCCTGACCCGCACTGCGCGTGAAATGATCGCCATTGATGGATCGGCCCATAACCTGATCACCGGCAATCGCTTCGACCTTCACGGCAAGCCGGGCATCTTCCTTTATCGCAACTGCGGAGAGCGCGGCGTGGTGCGGCACCAGACGCCATCGAACAACACCATCACCGGCAACAGCTTTACCGGGGCATCCTGGTTGCGTCCGCGCCTTGTCGTCGAGAACGCCCGCAACGGCAGCCGGTCCTATTGTCGCGATGATGCGGGCTATCCGTTCGGCAGCAGCGTGGATGACCGCGACAACGCCAGCGGCAACCGCATCCAGAACAACAGCCGGAACTGAAAAGGGCGGAGCCATTGGCTCCGCCCTCTCGTGTTAACGCTTCGGACCGGTCAACGGACTGTAGAGGTCCGTGCGACGGTCGCGGAAAAAGCCCCAAGCCGCGCGGTGGCGGTCGAGGAAGTCGAGGTCGAAGGTCGCGACCAGCACGCCCTCTTCGTCATGGCCAAAGCTTTGAACCAGATCACCGCGATGGTTGGCGATGAAGCTGTGGCCATAGAAGGTCTGGCTGGCCTCGGTCACCTGCTCGTGGCCGATGCGGTTTGCACCGACGACAGGCACGACGTTCGAGACGGCATGGCCCTGCATCGCACGCTGCCACGGAGCGGCGGTGTCGAGGCTGTCGTCATGGGGCTCGGTGCCGATCGCGGTCGGGTACATCAGCACCTCTGCGCCTTGCAGCATCATGGCGCGGGCGGTCTCGGGGTACCATTGGTCCCAGCAGATGCCGACGCCAACCTTGCCGAAGCGGGTGTTCCAAACCTTGAAGCCGGTATCGCCCGGACGGAAGTAATACTTCTCCTGATAGCCGGGGCCGTCAGGGATGTGGCTCTTGCGATAAACGCCCATAGCCTCGCCGTCCGCATCCAGCATGACCAGCGAGTTATAGTATTGCGGGCCTTCGCGCTCGAAGATCGAGACGGGGATGGCCACGCCCAGTTCCTTGGCAATCGGCTGCAGCTGGGTCACGCACGGGTGCTTGTCCCACTCACAGGCATGCTCGAACCAGTGCTCTTCCTGCGAAACGCAGAAGTACGGGCCTTGGAACAGTTCCGACGGCAGGATCACCTGCGCGCCCTGCTGGGCCGCCTCACGGATGAAGCCGATGGTCTTGTCGATATTGTCCTGCAGGTCGGTGCCGTAGGACGTCTGGATACCGGCGACGGTGATGTTGCGGGTCATGCGGGCTCCTGCTGGCTGATGCAGTGGAAGGAACCGCCACCGGTCAGGATGGCGATGGACGGCGACGGGATGATCTTGTGGTCCGGATAGACCGTGGCCAGAGCTTCGCACGCCATACGCGCGGCGATGTCATTGCCATAGGTCGGCACAACCACAGAGCCATTGCCAATGAGGAAGTTCATATGGCTGGCCGGAATGGCTTCACCATCCTCGTCCTTGACCAGACCCGGCGACGGAATGCGCAGGACCTTGATCTGACGGCCAGCTGCATCGGTCGATTCCGACAGGATACGAGCGGTTTCGTCGTAAACGTCCGCGTTCGGATCATCTTCCCCGAAAGCAATGGGGCAAGCCACGACGCCCGGCGCGACAAAGCGGGCCAGATTGTCGACGTGACCGTCGGTATGGTCGTTGAGCAGGCCATCGCCCAGCCAGATGACCTTCTTGGCCCCCAGAGCCTCGGCAAACGCCGCCTCGGCCTTTTCTTCGGTCCAACTTTCGTTGCGGTTGGTGTTCAGCACGCACTGACGGGTGGTCAGCACGGTACCTTCGCCATCGTGATCGACTGCGCCGCCTTCAAGGATGAAGTCGTGACGGGTGATGGCCACCCCCGTTTGCTCGCCGATCTGGTCGGCCACGGTGTCATCGTACGGCAGGTCGTACTTGCCGCCCCAACCGTTGAAGGTGAAGGCATTGGCGCTGCTCGAGCCCGCACCGAAGATCGGTCCGGTATCACGCAGCCAGATGTCGCCAAAGCGACCGGCGATGACTTCGACACCTTCGACGCCAGCGAAGCGAGCACGTGCAGGCTCTAGGGCCTCGTCGTTGCCAACCATCAGCTTGACCTTCTCGCGGCCAGCCTCGGCCAGCGCCAAGACGAGGGCTTCGACCTCGTTCTGTGCTTCTTCCAGATCTTCCTGCCAAAGTTCGGCGTGGCTGGGCCAGCCAACCCACATGGCGCGGTGCGGCGTCCATTCGGCAGGGATAGGAGCGGTGGTCATCGGGGCGTCCTCGAGAGGCCGTGGAAACAAATAAACGAAGCGCGGCAGATAGGGCTTTTGCCCCCCTACTTCAATGGTAGGCGACCAAAGCCCCAAAGAGAAAGGGCGGCCCGTTTCCGGACCGCCCTTCCCTTTGCCAAGTCTGACTTACGCTAGATTAGAAAGCGTAACGCAGGGTTGCCATGACGGTGCGCGGAGCACCGACACCGGCGAACGGACGGCTGTAGCCCAGGTCGCCCGGGGTCGCCGAAGCGCGGGTGCCGAGGGTCGAGTAGTATTGCTCGTCAAACAGGTTGGTTGCGTTGACTTGCAGGTAGGTGCCCTTGAAGCCCAGCGGCTCGAAGTCGAAGCGCATGTCCAGGTCAACCACGGTGTAACCGTCAACCGACAGGTCGTTTACGTCGGTGACCCAACGCTCGCCGGTGTACTTACCTTGGATGCCTGCCGAGAAGACTTCGTTGAACTGGTACGAAGCGCGCAGCGAGAACATTTCTTCCGGCGTTTCGACTTGCTTCTTGCCCTTGGTCTGCAGAACAGCGCCCGAAGCGTTGTAGACGTAGTTGTCTTGCAGTTCCGAGTTGGTCAGGGTCATCGAAGCGTACAGGCTCAGAGCTTCAATCGGCGACCAGCCGATCGAGGCTTCGAAACCGGTGGTTTCAACGGCGCCAACGTTACGGTCAACGAACTGGCCGAGGTCTTCGTCCCAGGTCGAGACGATGCGGTTGTCGAACTCGTTGTAGAACACCGAAGCGTTAGCAACGATGGTGCCCGAAGCATAACGGTAACCGAAGTCCATGTTGGACGAGGTTTCCGGCTGAACGGTCGGGTTAGCCACCGAACCGTCGGTCATGCGGCGAACAGCGTACAGCGAATCGGTACGCGGAGCCGACAGCGATTCCGAGTACGAACCGTAGATGGCGTGACCGTTACCGAAGCGGTAGGTTGCGCCAACGTTCGGCAGGATGTCGTCGTACTTCACGGTGCGCGAGTACGGAGCGATGTACTGGGTGGTGCCCTTCGAAGCGAAGGTCACGTTGCCGTTAGCCAGGGTCGCGTTCGGAGCTTCCGAGGTGCAGAGCACGTTCGACGAAGCGTTCTGGGTGAAGCAGTACTGGTTCAGTTCACGCTCGAAGAACGGAGCGCGGACACCCAGGTTCACGGTCAGAGCGTCTTGCAGGAACTTACCGCGGTACTCGAGCGAGAACTGGTTCAGCGAAGCGATCGACTTACGGTCGCGAGCTTGCAGAGCGTAGCCGTCCAGGTTCACGACGCGGTTGTCGTCGTTGCCACGGCCGCCGAAGACGTCTTTCCAGACCGGAGCGGTCGGGTTCGAGAAGTCGATGAAGCCGTAGTCACCGGTCTGACGGTGACGACCCCAGTCCAGAGCGTAAGCGAAGCGCAGACGGTGCTGGTCGTTGATGTCCCAGATCAGCGAGCTGTTCAGGCCATAGCGGTGGGTGTTGGTGTTCGACGGGGTGTGGATGCGGACGCGGTCCAGGATGTCGCCGTCGCCGTTCAGGTCAACGCCGCCCGAGGTCTTCGAGCCGCGCAGCAGCGGATCGGTTTCCGACAGAACGGTCTGGCCCGAGCCACCGTTTGCCAGGGTGTACTGGAACGACGGGTCAACGGTCAGGATCAGGCCGTCACGCAGGGTGAAGCGCGAGTTACCGCGGATGTTGCCGGTGTTCGACGGGTTGGTACGCAGACCCCAGTAGTTGGTGCCGTTGGTGTCGTTGTCAGCTACGCCAGCACGAACAGTCGGAGCGACGTAGGTACGGTCGAAGTCGATGCCCCAGCCGAACGGGTTCGACGGATCGTTCACTTGATCGATGCAGACCTGCGTCTTGGCAACGTCGCAGAAGCCGGTCGTCGTGCCGAGGTTCGGACCGTTGTAGTTGTTGTTGCGGTTGACGTTGTAGTGACCCGACAGGGCGATGAAGTCACCGTTGTCGCCCAGCGGCTGATAGATACGGGCGTTGTACTGGGTCTTTTCCAGTTCGCCGAGGCCCTTGAACTTGTCGTAGTTCTGCTGCGAGACAGCGAACCAAGCGGAAGTGCCCCACGGACCGATTTCGCCGGTGTCGACGAGGCCCATGATACGACGGTAGTTGAAGTCACCCAGCGAGCCTTGGATCCAGCCACCGAACTCTTGGCCCGGACGACGAGTCACGTAGTTGATGGTGCCGCCGGTTGCCGATGCGGTCGGCGAGTCAACGTCGGTCGAACCGGTGTTGACCGAGGCGCGCTCGATCAGTTCCGGGTCCAGCTGTTGGTTGGTGTAGGTGGCGTAGTTGCCGGTGTCGTTCAGCGGGATACCGTCGAAGGTCAGCGAAACGCGGTTGCCGTCGAAGCCACGCAGACGGATGTTACCGCCCGACGAACCGTAGGGGTCAGCGTTGGTGAAGCTCAGGCCCGGGGTCAGGTTCAGGGTCTGCAGGATAGTTTGACCAGCGGCCTGCGACGAGATGAACTCTTGGGTGACCGTGTTGCGGGTCTTGGCAATGTTTTCCGAAACAGCCAGGCCGTCGATGTTACGCGGGCCGCGAACGCCCGTAACGACGACTTGTTCGACTTCTACGGCTTCGGTGCCGGTCGACTGGGCCGACGCGGTGGTGGCCATGCCGAGCGCAATGGCGAGAGCCGATGCGCCGAAGGTCAGGCTGCGAGCAAAATTAGACAACGGTGATCCCCTTTGTCGTGCCGCCGAGGTGAGAGGGGCGACACTTGTGTCATTGGATGGCCGGGGATTTAGGCGATCCAACAGAAAGTTGGGCGACAATCATGTGACAGTAAGATGACAGCGACCGAGGGTTGCTATCATGACACAGGTCTGTGGACTAAGGCCCGGAAGGCCCATTTATCAGGACGATACGCGTCCCATGGCGGCCGCTACGGCCCACGCCGTACGCTTAATCGCGCGAGGCTCGTGATAGTTCCCGTTAATTTGTGTCTTTGAAAGGACATGTGCGCGGAAACGTTTGAACAGCGCCGTATCAACCTTGGCCGGAGCGCTCCAGAACTGGTCCAGGGACTTCTGGTCGGTCAGCCCCTCGAAATCGAAGAAGGCTTGCCCCAGAACCTTTACCGGCGTTCCAAAGCCCAGCGCCGACAGAGCCGCACTGGAATTGTTCACGACCATGCCGCTTGAGGCGCGGCACATGTCGGCCAGGTTGCCACCGTCCACAAAATCCACACGCGAGCCGATGCTGCGTGCACCGGCCAAGCTTCGCACCACCGCGCGCAGATCCACCAGCCCCGGATCGAGCGGGTGGTTTTTGAACACCAGCCGCGCATCTTTGGGCGCATGCTGGGCAAAGCTGGAGATTACCTTGGCTATGAAGGCGGTGTTATCGGCAAACTTAGAGTAGCGCAGGAGCTGGTTGTCGCCCTCGCGCTGCAGGCAGGCGATGAAGAACGGGCCGCGCGCGGCCAGAACATTCGCGTCGACTTCCTTCTTGGAGCGCATCGCCAGTTTGAAATAGCGCTGTACGTGGCTGACGCACTGAAGCCATGCCGGAACGGTGTAAGGATTGCGGTAGTTCGGATACAGCCAGCCACCCACCAACTGGATCAGGTGATAGGTGCTGATGTTCATCACGTGGTACGGCAGAATGCGCCCCACGCTGTGGCTGACTTCCAGCTCCGGCACCGGAGGATCATAGCCTTCCGGCACACGGGGCAGTTGGCTGCCCGCATTCACGCCGTTGCGCTCAAGCGTAATCCAGTCCGGACGGAAATAGCCGTTCTCGAGCACCCAGAGGCGCGCAGGAACCGATTTCGCCAGCGTCGAGACCGTCTGATTATATGGACCGCTCTCGCCGAAAATGACGATGTCTGTGTATTCGGATGCGATCTCGGGGAATTTGCGGTGCCATTCGGCCGCAGATCCCAAGAAGCGGCGCAAGCCCTTGGCTCGCCACGTCAACGCATCACCGGCATTGAAAGCAACACGGTCAACCGTCTCTGCACCCAGCGCGTACAACGACTTGCGCAGATGTCGCCCGAACGGGCCGAACGGTAATGTTACCAGCAAAAATCGCCGACCGTGCAACGTCCTAATGTCTCCGTCAGCGAGCTTGTTCTGATCAGGATCGTAAGGGGCGAGCAAAGCGGGGGGTTCTCTTTGGCAATCGATCGTTTGTTTTAATGGTCGGACGAAGGACGACTGACTGTGGACGCGAACATCACACTGCCATTCGTAGTCACGTTCGACCGAATGACCAACCGAAAAGTCAAGCTTAAGGCAGTATTTGAAGCAAGAACCGCAGGCCACCACGAAGGGCAACCTGCGGTTCACGCAACTCAGACTTCGTTGACTGTCGAGGCGGAGGCCGGAGCCTCCTCCCCCTCAGATTAGAAGTTGATGTCGATGGTCGCGCGGCGGTTCAGCGGCTCGCGAACGCCATCGGCAGTTGCCTTGGCCAGCGAGGTTTCACCACGGCCGTCCAGCGACACGACGCCACCGTTCACGCCTTGAGCCACCAGGGCATCCGCGACGGTACGGGCACGACGGTTCGACAGACCCAGGTTGTAGGCTGCGTTACCCGAGGTGTCGGTGTGACCAACGACCAGGATACGGGTCGGAGCGCCCGACTTGGCGTAGTTGGCAGCTTGCGACACAACCGAGCGAGCTTCTGCGGTCAGGTCCGAACGGTCGAAGTCGAAGTAGACAACGAACTGACGGGCTGCCGGCTTAGCCGGTTGGACCGGCGGCGGCGGCGGCGGCGGCGGGGTCACCGGCGGCGGCGGCGGAGGCGGCGGCGGCGG
>NZ_JSYD01000047.1:0-3273 GCF_054824005.1 Brevundimonas sp. GN22
GGCTAGGGTCCGTCGTGGGTTCCTAGTGGGCGTGTCTTTGAGCCTACGCTAGCCATCACACCTCTGGTAGAAACTCACCCCTTCAACGTGGGCGACGTCTACAGATTGAAGCCCCCACCACCCTCGTCTAACATAGGTATTTATCTCTCTTCTCGCTGAGTAGCCACATGTTGAAACCTAACAAGCCCCAACGCATAGCCTTGGCGGTTGCCTCTGCGATCATAGGATTAGGCACAGCCTCTCTAGTCTATAATAACGGATTTGAAGGCTTCACGTGGATAGTTGGTGTTTTGGTTAGCGTCACATTGCTGATGATTAGTTTGATCAGTTTGGATGACAACAAACAAATCCTTGTCAATTACAACCCATCAACAATAGAGAATAACGGAACATCTAAAGAGAGAGCATGGGTTATAATTGCAAAAAATAGCGCTGAAGGTATTCCAAAAGAATATTCCGTGATGTCAAAGCTATTTGGAAAGCCCAATGCAGATTGGAAAATATTGAATAGAAATATTATCAATAATGGCAACAAAACTATTGAGAATTTTATTCTATCAACAAAAACAGGTCGCAAAGAAATTTATTTCGACATAACTTCTTTTATTAGAAGTAATAAATCATTTTCTGATGGAATACCTCTACCTAGAAATGATCCCGCCTTTAATAGGGTAGTATCCATCACATTTATCCCAAATGATGCATTTGATTTACATCAATTTATCAATCATATTAAAGATAGTAAAAAGGCAAAAGAATTTTTTGAACCTAAAGATATAGAAGATTTAGACAACGCGTTTTCTAATAGATTTAGAAGAGAAGATAAAAATGAAATAACAGTAAAGTTACATCAATTCACAGCCATAAAACTTGGCGTATGCTTAGAAATGATGAGAAAAGATACCAAAGATCTACACGTACAAAACTGGGCCGACAATTGCACCGGCGCCATCAAGCACGCTCTTAGGTCGTAAACACATAATTAGGGCCTACTTATGCGGTCGCATTGATAACTTATATCGATAACCCATTTCAGCCCCCTACAACTACGGGGTGATTTCACTTCAACAGACTGGTAAGGCCCTCACTACGCAGGCTCGGTAACCCGCCTTTGGCCACCCACTACGGGGTTTCTATCACTGCACAGAACTCCCATTACTGGCCCTACCGACATCTTCGAGGTGCCTCTAACACTCCACTGTCGCTGACCGCGTTAGATGACAGCAATGTAGGCCCGTTCTTTCCCTATCACTTGGCCAATGACGGCGTATAAACTTCCAGATTTAAACGTCATCATTTCCGACAGGACCGCCCTCGTTCTCCATACGGCGTATGGATCGAACTTCCTGTCTGGTAAACTTAAGACGCACACCGATGCCCCCATCAGCTTCGGTCAAGAACACTGCACCACCTTCTTCCAGCGTGGACTGGATGCGTTCACAGGCTTCCTCGCCGGGATCAACATTCTCACGCTCAAAGGCCGCTAGCGCTTCCAACTCTACAGCGGCTTTACGCGCCACATGTTCACGCGGCCACTGCACCAGCGCACGAGCTGCGCGTGCTTGATATCCAGTAAGTTTCATTGGGTGCCCCTCATAGCTAAACAGTATGCCGCCATTCAGACATACGGAGCCTTGGGAAGCTACTGCTATATATCAATAAAGCTCTGAAGCAGCTTTGATGGATCATGTCCCAATGCCTCTGCTATCTGGCAGAACTCGATGACATCGATCCGACGCTCTCCCCGTTCCACCTTTGAAACGTAGCTTTGTGGCTTACCCAGACGTGTAGCCAGCTCAACTTGCGTAAGGCCAGCCTCTTTACGAGTGGCAGCAAGGAAGCTGATGAACGCCTGATGCCGGTCCGTGAATATCGATGACGGCAAAGAGCGCCCCTCCGAGGTGAGGCTCTTTCGCTAAATCCTCAATCGGGATATCCCAGATTGGGTTATTCGTGGTTGGGGGGAGGCAGCTGTCGCTCGGCGTATGAACGCACCAATCAAGATCACAGCCTGAGTAAAGCCGAGCGCAAAACTCGGCATCTTATATGATGTGCAAATCCTGGCGCATCTCACTCAATATCAATGAGAAAACACCAGATGAATACCAACACCAAACGCATGGTGCTTGCCGCCATTGCAGCCTTCTACGTCGTGGTCGGTGGCCTGTGGGCGTCCAACTTCATTCCGCTAAAGCACTTCGATGCTCAGATGGCACGTAAAGAAAAGCTCATAGACAAGATGGGTTTCTCAGCAGCCTATGACTCCGAGGAATACCAGAAAACAGAAGCCTACCTGCTCAACAACGTCCTGAGCTATGAGGGCAAAGTACTGAAGGCCCGTCGCTTTGGCTCCATTATCCTGTGGGGCACGATTGCCTTGGCTGCCGGTGGCGGCGTCCTGTTCATGACCCGTGGCCGCAAGACCGCCCAAGCAGGTGCCCAATGATCTCACCCTATTTCCTGCCTACCGAATTAGCACCTCTTTCAAATGAGAGAATTGCGTTCTGTACGGGTGACATTAAAGCTAAAAAATCTACATGCACGAGGGGTGTAATTTGAAAACGGTATTGTATGCGGCTCTGGCCGTCAGTGTTTTAGCGCTTAGCGGTTGTGCTGCAGGTCCGGCACGTACACCCGGCACCTATGTTAGCCAAAGCGAACCTGTCTATCTGATCACCGAAGCTCAAGCCGATCAGATCTTGGTGGATGCCATGAACGTAGAGTTCGGAAGCGATCCTATTGTGCGCGTTGAACACCCGAACAAGGGCTATCAAGCCACCATCAAGTTCCTGTTCGACAGCCACCAGATCGTTGCCACCATGGTGCCTTCACGGGGCCGTGCTGGCGATGGCTCTGTGCAAGACGGCTACTACTTCAACGTCAGCCACAGCGGGACCATGCCTCTATCGGGCATATCTCGTTCCAAGCGCATGAGAGAAAGGCTTTCAGAGGCGGCTACGGCCATCTCTCCGAGCGTTCCGTCAGCACAGTAACCACCACATAAGAAGTGCCCGACAGGAAAGTCACGGGGTCGTCTTGGGGGGCGCTTCGTGACGCCCTGTCGGGGCACATTAGATCAGTACGTTGACCTAACGTCATCATAGAACCACGACTTAAGCTTTACGGCGAGTCATAAATAACGGCGATATACCCTAAGTCGAACACCACCACGCCCCCCCCCTTTTACCCCTTTTGGGACGGGAGTTGCGTGACCCCGCTTCGGCTTAGGCACTGATCACTGCACCAAACCCAACTGACCCCCGTGGCCATCCG
>NZ_JSYD01000005.1:0-9427 GCF_054824005.1 Brevundimonas sp. GN22
CCGGAGAAGGTGCGTCTGGTCGAGGTTGGCCCGGGTGATGGCACGCTGATGAGCGATGCCCTGCGCGCGGCCCGTCTTGCCCCCGCCTTCCTCGAAGCCGCCGAACTGGTCCTGATCGAGCCGAGTCGTCCGCTCAGAAACGAACAGGCCCGGCGTCTGGCCGATGCCGACCTCGAACCGCGCTGGGTCAAGAACCTCAGCCAGATCGAGACGGATGCCCCCGTCATTCTGATCGCCAACGAGGTACTGGACTGCCTGCCTGCCCGCCAGTTCGTGCGGACAGAGGGCGGATGGGCCGAGCGCCGCATCGGTGTCACCGACGACAATGAACTGGTGTTCGGGCTTACCGCCATCAGCGAGGGCTTTGACACCCCCGCCATCGACATCGAGGTGGGACAGGTCCTCGAGATATCCGAGCAGCAGGCGGCCTTCGGGCGGGACCTCGCAGCCTTGGTTTCCGAAAGCTCCGGTGTGGCTTTGTTGATTGACTACGGACGCGCCAAAACCGAGGCGGGCGATACGCTTCAAGCCCTGCGCCGTCACCAGAAGGTCGATGTACTGAGCAACCCCGGCGAGGCAGACCTGACGCAATGGGCCGACTTCCCGCTGGTGCTGGAAGCAGCCGTGCGCGGCGGTGCCGATGTGACCGGATGCATTGGACAGGGGCTGTTCCTCGCACGATTGGGCATTATCCAGCGCGCCGAGAGCCTTGCCCGCGCCCGCCCCGAAGCTGCAGACATCATCCATCGCCAATTCACGCGACTGACGGCACCGGACCAGATGGGCGAGCTGTTCAAGGTCGCTGCAATCTTCTCGCCACGCTCGTTAGCTGTTCCGGGATTTGAAGCATGACGCCGATTACCCACCCTCTCCTCGATCTTGACGGTATCAAGCACGGGTTCTTCACCCGCGAAGGCGGTGTGTCCGAAGGTATCTACGAGGGCTTGAACTGCGGCGTCGGCTCCAAAGATGATCCCGAGCGTGTAGCGCGTAACCGCCAGCTTGTGGCCGAATGGTTCGGAGGCTCGGGTGACGACTTGTGCGGCTGCTACCAAATCCATTCGGCAGACGCTGTAGTCGCCGATGGAGGCTGGAGGGGCGAGCGCCCCGAAGGCGATGCCGTCGTAACGCGCACGCCTAACGTAATCGCCACCGTGCTGACGGCCGACTGCGCTCCCATCCTGTTTGCTGACCCCGAGGCGCACGTTGTGGCCACGGCCCATGCAGGCTGGAAAGGTGCGCTGGGCGGCATCATCGCTGCGACGGTCGATAAGATGGTAGCCCTGGGTGCCAGGCCTTCGAACATCCGCGCTGTGGTTGGCCCGTGCATCTCGCAGGCTTCTTATGAAGTCGGTGCTGACTATCAGGCCCGTTTTGCCGCCGAAGCCCCCGGAAGCGAGCGTTTCTTTGCCGCAGGTTCATCGGACGGCAAACGCCAGTTCGACCTTCCCGGATTCGTCTTGTGGCGACTGGAGCAGGCTGGTGTGACGCAGGCGGCTTGGAGCGGCGATGACACGCGCACCGACGAGGGGCGGTTCTATTCCAACCGCCGCGCCTTCCTGAACGGCGAGCCGGACTTTGGCCGGCTGATCGGAGCCATCGCGCTTACTGAATAAAGAAAGGGCCCGCTGCGAAAACAGCGGGCCTTTTTCTTATTGGGCTGACAGAGCTTTTCAGCCCGCCATAGCCAGCGCCGGAACCTTGGTCGTGTAACGCCATGCCTGCGGGTTCGCCAGCAGGGCGCGGACCAACTTGTTGTTCAGCTGGTGACCGGCCTTATAGCCTTCGTAGCGGCCCATCAGAGGCGCACCCAGCACATACAGGTCGCCGATAGCGTCCAGTGCCTTGTGGCGTACGAACTCGCGTTCCATGCGAAGACCGCCGGGGTTCAAAATCTGATCGCCGTCGATCACGACGGCATTTTCCAGCGAACCGCCACGGGCCAGACCGGCCTGACGCAGGGCTTCAACCTCATGGGCGAAACCGAAGGTACGGGCCGACATGATCTCGGAGCGGTAGGTCGCTTCGTCGACAACGAAGTCGATGACTTGATTACCGATCACCGGAGTCGGGAAATCGATTTCGAAGCGCATTTCGAAACGGTCGCACGGCAGCAGGGCAGCAGTTTTGTCACCCTCCTCTACGCGGATCGGTTCCAGAACTTCGATAAAGTGGCGCGGTTGTTCCTGACGACGGAAACCTGCGCGATCCAGCAGTTGCACGAACTGGACAGCCGAACCATCGAGGATCGGCAGCTCGGGACCGTCCACCTCGACGATAGCATTGGCAATGCCGAGGCCAGCCATGGCCGACATCAGGTGCTCGATGGTCGAAACACGCACATCGTCGGCGTTGGCAATCAGTGTGTTCAGGCGGGCGTCGATAACCGCTTCACCCGTAACGGGGATACGGTTGTCGCGATCCTTGATGTCGGTACGGACGAACACAATCCCCTGACCGGCAGCCGCAGGGCGAACCGTCAAACGCACACGACGTCCGGTGTGGACGCCCACGCCTGCGCAAATCGCAGGTGCGGTGATCGTATGCTCAAAGGGGTCGTTGAAGACCGTCACTCGAAAACTCATCGTATCGCGCGCCCATAAAGGGACTGCGCCGGAAGGTGGCATTTAACCAAACCTCGGCAATCACGAAATGAAAGTCGGGTTTCGGATTGTTTCGAAATCACGACAGCCTGTAACAGGCCGTAAATGCCGGTTGCTGAGCACGGGCCAATGAAAAACCCCGCAACCGGAGCTGCGGGGCTTTCGCATTTCAGACCGTTCGCCGATTAGTTGGCGAGGCGGCGCAGGAACGACGGGATTTCCAGATCGTCGTCTTCAGCGTAACCGCGCTGGTGATCCTGAACCTGCGGCTGGACCGACTGGGTCTGGCGCAGTTGCTGGGTCGTGCGGTTCGGGCCCGAGGACGGCGGCGGCGAATAGGTCGGCTGCTGCGGCGCGTTGCGACGGCGACCGAACAGCGACCAGCCGCTACGACGGTGCGAGTCGTCATAATATTCTTCGCGCGGGGCTTCCGGTTCCGGCTTCGGTTCCGGACGGCGGGCCGGTTCGCGCTCCATATACAGGTCGCCCTGCTCTTGCTGGGCAGCGGCACCACGTGCGCCACGGCCTTGCTCGAACTCTTCAACCCACGGATCAACGATCGGGTCGAGGTTGCGCGGCGCGTCGTGGATAACCGGCTCGGGGCGCACTTGCGGTTCCGGCTGACGGGCAACCGGCTCCGGTGCAGCCTGTTGAGCCACCGGCTCGATACGGACTTCTTCGCGCTGTGCAGGAGCAGCTTGTTCCGGCTGGCGGCGGTTCAGGGTCGTAGCGACGGGCTCGATTTGCTGGATCGAGGCTTCGTCCATACCGGTGGCGACAACCGAGACGCGGATCTTGCCTTCCAGAGCCGGGTCGAAAGCGGCACCGAAGATTATGTTTGCATCACCGTCGACTTCGGCAGCGATAGCGTTCGCCGCTTCGTCGACTTCCAGCAGGGTCATGTCCATGCCGCCGGTGATGTTGACCAGAACGGCCTTGGCACCTTGCAGGCTGGTTTCGTCCAGCAGCGGGTTGGCGATAGCGTTCTGGGCGGCCAGCAGGGCGCGGTCGTCGCCCGTGGCTTCGCCAGTGCCCATCATGGCCTTGCCCATCTCCGACATCACGGCGCGAACGTCGGCGAAGTCGAGGTTGATCAGGCCCGGCAGGATCATCAGGTCGGTGATCGAGCGAACGCCCGAGTGCAGCACCTGGTCCGCCATTTGGAAGGCGTCCGAGAAGGTGGTGCGTTCGTTGGCGACGCGGAACAGGTTCTGGTTCGGAATGACGATCAGGGTGTCGACGTAGCGTTGCAGCTCGGCGATGCCTGCATCGGCCAGACGCATGCGGTGACGGCCCTCGAAGGTGAAAGGCTTGGTCACGACACCAACGGTCAGGATGCCGCGGTCACGGGCGCACTTGGCGATAACCGGAGCCGCACCCGTACCGGTGCCACCGCCCATACCGGCGGTGATGAAAACCATGTGCGCGCCTTCGAGGTGCGCGTGAATTTCGTCGGCGGATTCTTCGGCGGCATTCATCCCGACCTCGGGATGAGCGCCCGCGCCCAGACCCTGGGTGATGGTGTCGCCAAGCTGGATACGACGGTCGGTCTTGGCAAAGCTCAGATGCTGGGCATCCGTGTTGGCCACAACAAACTCGACGCCCTCCAGACCGGAGTCGATCATGTTGTTGACTGCGTTACCACCGGCCCCGCCAACGCCGAATACGACGATGCGTGGCTTCAGTTCTGTGGCTTGCGGCTTCACCAGCGAGAGAGACATTGTATTCCGACCTTCCGACCCTGCTCATTCATCCCAATCGACCCCCGCCGAATCGCATTGGTTATGAGCGGGTTAATAAAAGACCCGACAACGTTAACGGATCATTACCGACCTAATATGAGTCGGCGTTTCTGGAAGCACGTAACACTGATGTTTTTCACGCTTTAAGTGCATTTTTTCAGTTGACGGGACCAAAAGCCGTTAACCAAACGCAAAGAGAGGGGCAAAGGCCCCTCTCCCGCTAAACAAAGCTTACAGTTTCAATCAGAAGCGCATGCGCATGCCCATGTTGAAACGACGTCCAAGACCGTCATAGATCGACGGGTCTGTGGTCCAGCCGGTCGCCGAGGTGATGGTCTGGGCGATGTAGACATACTCGTCAAAGATGTTGTCTACGCCGACGAACACTTCGGCCTTGTCGGTCACGTCATAACGCACCTGCAGGTCCGAGAAGTGACGCAGGCCGATGTAGTCGCTCTTGTCATCCTTAGGATCGCAGCGGTCGAGATAGCGGTAGCAGCTCTCGCCCATGAAGCGGGTCTTCCACGACGTGGTCAGCGGGCCACGGCGATAGACCAGGTTCAGGTTGCCGACGTTCTTCGGCGTCGCCGAACGGCCTGCGAACTCTACCATCGCTCCACCCGCCAGAGGCGAGGTCTTGCGGGTCATGAGATGCTGGTGCGAATAGCCGATAGCCAGTTGGCCCGCGTCCTCGAACGCTGACAGGTACGGCAGACGGGTCAGGTCGACCGAGTAGTTGGCTTGCAGGTCAAAGCCGCGGGTCCGGTTTTCGCCCAGGTTCATCGTGCGCGAGTTCACTTCACGGAAGGAGCCGACGCTGGCACCCTTGTCCTCGCGAATGATCTGCTTGCAGTAGATGTTGTTCGGGTCATAGACGCCGCCCGAGTTCACATAGCACTCGTTCAGGCTGGTCGAACGGCCGAGGGTGCCGATCATGCCCTCGATCTCGAGCTGGAAGTAGTCCACCGAGACCGACAGACCGGACCACCAGTCGTTCCAACGCGGATTGAACAGCAGACCCGCAGTGAAGCTGGTCGAGGTTTCTGCTTCCAGATCCTCATTGCCCGAGTTGAAGCCGTAGTAGCCTTGGGCTTCGGACTGGGTCTGGATGTAATGGCCGTCACGGGCGACACGGGCCGCAACCGTCGGGTCTGCTAGGCAGGCCTTGGCGGCATTGCTGCCGACAGTGCCGCTGTCGACACCGCTGCCGACGATCTTGCCGACGTCGTAGCCGCTACGTTCCTTGAAGAAGGCACCCTGACCGTTGACGATGGTCAGCGAACGGCACGGGTCTGCGTCGGTTGGATAGGTCTGGCTGACGCCGGCGTACAGTTCGGCGATGTTCGGGGCACGCACCGAGCGGGCGTACTGCGAGCGTACCTTCAGGAAGTCGACCGGCTTCCATTCCAGCGACGCTGCATAGGCATCGGTCTTGCCAACGGTCGAATAGTCCGACACGCGTGCCGACAGGCTCAGATCCAGTTGATGCGCCCACGGCAGGTCTGCCAGCAGCGGGATATTCAACTCGATGAAGCCTTCGCTCACGTCATAGCTGCCGCGCGTGATGGGGGTCAGGTTGGTGGTGGTCAGACCGCGCTGCATGGCGACGTCCGGCACCAGTTCGGATTCCTCGCGGCGATATTCGCCACCCACGACAAACTGAAGCGGACCCGCCGGAAGCTCGAATGCCGTGCCCGACAGGAAGCCGTTGATGACCTTCTGGTCCATCATGTTGTCGACCTTGTGCACGATCTGCACATAGTCCATCGCTTCCTTCGACGCGCCGCCTTCCTCGAAGACGAAGATCGGCAGACAGCCTTGGGCGCGGGCCAGTTCGCTGCGGCAGGCGAACGAACCGTCGGCCAGCTTCACCACGTCGATGGCGTTGATCAGGTTGTCCTTGAGCAGCGCGCCCTCGTTGGTGCGCTGGTTGCTCAGGTGGCCCCAGTTGAAGCTCATCTCGTAGCTGAGGTCGAGCGGGGTCCCCAGCTTGCCTTGCAGGCCCGCCACGATGCGCGAGTGGTTACGCTCTTCGATGTTGCTGCGGTTCGGCGCTTCGGAGAAACGGCGATTGAAACCGACGGCGCGCTGTTCGTCGGTCAGGCCCGGGGTGGCTGCACGGACCAGATCGCGAATGGCGACCGGCACAGCCTCCGACAGGATCGGGATACCGTACACGCAGCCGGTGCTGGTGCAGGCGATGTCGCGCGTGATGTTGCTGCCGTCCTTGTAAAGGTCGGAATTCTGCACGCCCGTCGGCTCCATGGACGACTGCGCACGACCGCGATAGGCCGACGCCTCCATGAAGAAGCTGTGATTGTTGTTGTAGTCGTAGCGGGCTTGTGACGTCAGGTGCAGACCGTCGGTCGGCACCATGAGGGCGCGGTAGTCCTGACGGTTGTAGCCGTGAACCGAGTTGTCGAACTTGACCAGCTTGCCGTCCCACAGGGTCCAGCTTTGCGAAGCGGGGGTTACGCCATTCTGTTCGAGTCCCGGAATGATGGCTACGCCGCCCGGCGTCACCGACGAGCCGGAGAAGTATTTGGTTTTCTTGAACGTATCGGAAGTGCCATCCAGCGCCATGCCGCGGTCACCGCGGTCGCGAGCATAGATGCCGTGGGTCTCGTTGTACGACAGGCTGGCGACGAAGTTGCCGCGGTCATCGGCAAAGTTCGAACCCAGTTTGAAGCCGAACTTGTAGTTCTCGCCGTCGCCGCGCTCGGTGATGCCGTATTGGCCGAAGGCTTCAAAGCCCTGGTAGTTGCGCTGGGTGATGATGTTCACCACGCCTGCCAGAGCATCCGAGCCATACACCGACGAAGCACCGCCCGTGACGACGTCGATACGGTCGATGAACTCGGTTGGAAGGGTCGCGAAGTCGACCGTCGAGGTTCCCGGCACGCCGCCGATGTAGCGACGGCCGTTGACCAATACCAGCGTGCGGGCTTCGCCCAGCGAACGCAGGTTCACCGAGGTCACGCCGTTGTTGGCGGTGAGGAAGTTACTGCTCGACGGTGTCAGGGCAGACTGACCTGCCGAGGGCAGCGAGCGCAGAATATCGCCCACGTTGGTCTGACCCGACAAGGCGATCGCTTCAGAGTTCACTGACTGGACGGCGGTGGCCGAAGTCTGGTTCGGACGGACGATACGGGTGCCGGTTACGACGATCTCGTCGACCTGTGTCGCGGTGTCGACTTCCTGTGCGATAGCCGGGGCGGAAATCAAAGCCCCCGCCAGTATGGTGGTGCCCAGAAGGGCCGTTAGGCGCGTGTGCAAATGCCATCTCCAACTTTACGGAACAGGCCCCTCGCCCGTCCGCCATGGAGAGTTTTTGATTATTGATGCACGCGGCCTTCAATAACCGCAGGAACACGACACCTAAGTCTCGTGTCAAATAATACACACAACCGACACGCTGGATCGATTTTGGGAATATTACCGATCCGAAATCTCAATACTTATCAGTAGATTACGGGTTTCACATTACGTGGCTCGCGAATTAGGCTTTTTCATCACCTCCGTGTGGCGGGTCGATTTGTGAAGCTATGGCAATCTTAACGCCGCCTGCGCCGCAATTACTCCCCTGCCCTGCCCCGTTTCAAAACGGCCTGCGATGCGAAGCAGGCAAAAGAAAAGGCGGCTCTTTCGAGCCGCCTTCCCTAGTCTGAAATCAGACTGAACTTACCAAGGACGGTAGTTCACGCTCACCGAGAAGCGACGACCGAACGGGTCGAAGTTCGAGTAGAGCGATGCGCCCAGCCAACGTGCTTGTTCAGCATCGAAGACGTTCTGGACGGTACCGGTCACGGTGACGTCGTCGCGGACCTGATAGCGGACCGAGATGTCGTTACGCATGAAGTTCTCGGTGTCCATGTACTTCGCTTCGCGCTGGTCGGCGTTCGAAATGAAGTCACGGGCCTGCACGATGTCTTGCGCGGTCTGCCAGTCAGCAGTCCAGGTGATGCGCAGCGGCTCGTGCGGGGTCTGCCAGGCCAGGGTCGAGGTCATGCGAACGCGCGGGTAGTACAGCGTGCTCGACAGCTCGGTGAAGTCAGCCGGGTTGTCGATGTTGTTGAAGTTCTTCTGCTCAATCAGCCACGAACCGGCCAGCTTGTGCGAGAACGAACCCCAGTTACGGCCCAGCATCTCTTCGGTGTCGAAGCGATAGGTCGTGGTGAAGTCCAGACCACGGACGTTACGCTTGGCATAGTTGATCGACGACTGGATGAAGTCGGTCAGCATGAAGCGGTCGTCGGCCGGGGTGCCATCGATGTCGACGCGCGAACGGGTCAGGGTGGCGCAGGCGCTGCTGTTCAGCGACGGGCCTTCAACGCAGTTGTTAGCGGCGGTTTGAGCCGTAACCGATGCGATGACCTTGTCGATGGTGATTTCGTAGTAGTCGAGGACCACTGCGAAGTTCGGCAGGAAGCGCGGCTGCAGAACGGTCGAGAAGGTGAAGGATTCCGACTCTTCCGGTTGCAGGTACGGGTTGCCACCGTTGTTGCCCGGGACGCTCGACGAATAGACCGGCTTGTAGGCGTCGGCTGCCGTCGGGTCGGTGAAGTTGAAGGACAGACCGTGTTGCTGAGCCAAGGCGGCGCAGTTCTTGATACGGTTAGCCTTCTTCTCCTGATCGGCGGTGTTCTGAATGTTCAGAGTAGCGCACGGATCGGTGAACGACAGGAAGGTTTGCGTCAGCGGTGCGTTGGTTTCCGACAGGGTCGGAGCACGGACCGAGGTGTTGAAGCTGGTCTTGAACGCGATGTCGCGGATCGGACGGTAAACCAGGTTTACGCCCCAAACTTCGCTACCGCCGAAGGTCGAGAAGTCGCTGTAGCGGTACGAACCGCTGATTTCAGCGTATTCACCGAACTTCGAGTCACGCAGCAGCGGGACCGAGATTTCAGCGAAGCCTTCGGTGGCGTCGTATTCAGCCGGCAGGAAGTCAGCGCCGCCATTCAGCTGAGCGTAGGTGGTGCCCAGCGAGGAGCTGCGGCCCAGACCTTCGGTCATTTCCTTGCGGTATTCAGCGCCCAGAGCGACGCCGATCGGACCGGCACCCCAGAAGTCCCACAGCTGACC